>NZ_LADU01000129.1 GCF_000961795.1 Hyphomonas sp. BRH_c22 | reverse complement strand
CGGGGGGGTGAGCGGGGGGCTGCGGTGGGGCAGCGGCCACCAGGCGCGGGGGTGGGGGACGCAAAGGGGGTGGCGGTCTCACGTCTGCCTCTGCCGGGGCGTCATCTTCCGTGTCGATGTTGCGCACGCGCGGCGTATAGGCCGGACGCGCTTTGGACTTGAAGCCTGACTTGCCCTTGCCGCGGGCCTTCTTGTCGATTTCTTTCAGCTTGACCTGCTGGAGGCTGGAAAGGGCTTCGCCATCAGCGCCCTTTTCGGGATCGGCAAAGGCCGAGCCATAGGTTTCGATCCGCGCCTCGACCTCTTCGAGGAACTGGCGTTCCCAGTCGGAGAGTTCGGGGCCAAGCCCCTGTTCGGCGAGTTCGGCGGCCTTGCGCAGCTTGCGCAGGGCAGCACGTTTCTTGCGCTCGTCGACATCACGGGACATGACGGGAATGTTAGGGCAATCCGGCCGAAAGGCCAATCGGGTCAGGCGTCGCCGGTCGCGAGGAGGTAGAGCTCCAGCATCATTTCCTGCTCTTCGCGGTCAGCCTTGTCGACCTTGCGCAGGCGAATGACCTGGCGCAGGGCCTTGACGTCAAAACCGAAAGCCTTGGCTTCAGCATAGATTTCCTTGATCTGCTCGGCCACTTCCTTCTTTTCCTCTTCCAGACGCTCGATCTTGGCGACCGTCTGGCGGAGCTTTTCCTTGGTCGTTTCGGTCAGGTGCGTGGCGGCAGCGTCGTCCATGAAGGTGATCCTTGAATCTATGTGTCGGTGGGCAGGCCGAGCCTCTTAGCGAGACTCACCGCCCGTGGCCAGACGCCGAATGGCGTTCGCGACATCACCGCCATGCGCATGGTGCGGCATGTGGCCTTCATCCGGCAGGATCACCAGCTCAACCGGCACCTGCTTTTTCAATTCGCCGACATGGAGTTTCGGACTGATCACCGTGTCCCGGCTTCCCGAAAACACGACAATCGGCACCGTCAGTTCGCCATAGCGCTTTGACTGTGACGCCAGCTCGCCTTCCAGCGTGCGGACATCCTGGGCATTGGCGCGGAAATTGGGCGGGCGGAAAAGCAGGCCGATGGCGGAATTCTCGAAATAGTTTTCCGGCACGGGCGCCGGATCGAATACGCTGTCGATGCCGGCCCTGACCTGCGCCGGGCCGACGGTCGGTACAAGCTGGGTGAAGACCGGTCCGACAAGCGGCGCGGCTGCGAGGCCATTGTACCAGGCCTGCCCGCCGCCGCCCCAGTCATGCGAGACCGGCGCGCTGAGCACCAGGCCCTCGACGAGGTCCGGCCTGTCGAGCGCCAGACGCAGGGCGACTGCGCCGCCGAAGGAATGGCCGACAATCACGGCTTTTTCGCCTGGGGCCAGCTGGTCGAGCACGCCCGCCATCTGCGCGGCCTGCGCGCCGAGGGCGCTGGCGCCATCAAAGCGCTGCGAATAGCCGTGGCCGGGCCTGTCGGCCATGAGAACGCGGAATTCGCTCTCGAGCCGTGGCGCGAGCGTCCAGCTGAATTCGCGCGCATTGGCGCTGGCCCCGTGGATCATCAGGACCGGAGGTCCGGCAGTTCCGGCGGTCAGCACGTTCACGCCATGGCCGTTCACGGTGACGATCCGGCCGGTCGATACGGGATTGGCCTGCTGGACGCGGGATGTGTAGGCGGCGCTGGAGACGCACGCGCCGGCACCCGCGACCGAAAGGGCAAGCAAGGCGATACTGATCATGCGTTTCAAAGCCCCTGGCCCTCGGCCACCCTGGACAGGCGTTTCTCGGCCTGCCGTGCCTGCGTCATGAAGGGATAGATTTCCAGCGCCTGGCGATAGGCGTCGAGCGCTTCGGCCTCGGCGCCCATGGTTTCCATCATGATGCCCAGCCCGGCCCATGCCCCGAAATGGCGGGGTTCTAGCCGCAGGGCCTCGTTGAGGTCGCGCAGGGCTTCCGGGAAATTCTCGTCATTCAGGAACAGGGTCGCGCGGCGGTTCCAGGCTTCGGCATAATCGGGCTCGAGCATGATGGCCCGGTCGTAGAAGGCGCGCGCCGTTTCATAGTCTCCGATCGTCTGGGCATCGACCGCCCGTTCCATGATCATGTCGACGGTCGGCGAGCCGGACTCCATCCACGAGGCCCAGATGTCCTGCGCCGCGTCATTGGCCTCGCTCTCGCTCGGCGCCTTGAGCAGCTTTTCGAACATTTCGTCAGACGGCCCGGCAGAAGCGTGACCGGCAAACAGAAGGGCAGCAAGGAGAAGGGCTTTGAACATGAGGCTCAATATGTACGGGATGGGCGCGGCGGCAACATCAAGTTTGCATCAGATGAGATGATGTGCCGCCAGCGCGGCCTCAAGGCCGGGCGCGCCGGTGAAGTGATGCGTCCGGAAGCCCAGCGCGTCGGCGGCCGCGATATTGGCCGCGCTGTCATCGATGAACAGGACCGTCGCCGGGTCCGGGTTGCCGATGGCCTCAAGCGTGTGCCGGAAAATCGCCGGATCCGGCTTCACCATCCTGATATCGCCCGAAACGACGACATGCCGGAAGCGCTGGAGGGTTTCGAAATGGGCGAGCATGGCGGGCCAGGGGTCTGACGGCATGTTCGACAGGGCGTAGAGCGGGACGCCGCCCGCATGCAGGCGTTCGATCAGGTCAGGCGTGCCGGGGATATAGCCGTTGAACATTTCCATCCAGCGCGTGCCCCAGGCGCGGATTTCGGCTTCGAATTCAGGATATTCGGCAATCAGCGCGCCGGCATTCTCGGCAAAGCTGGCACCGGCGTCATGGCGCGTATGCCATGCCATCGTGCAGACCGTGCCGAGGAAATGATCCCGGGCGGCCGCATCATCGAAAATTTTGTCGTAGAGGCGCGCAGGCTCCCAATCGAGCACGACGCGGCCGAGATCGAACAGGGCAATCGAAACGGTCATTTTACCGCCTCATTGCCTGTTCATCTTCGGCTCAGGCCTGTTTCGCTTTAAAGCGCGGGTTGGTCTTGTTGATCACGTAGACGCGGCCCTTGCGGCGCACGATCTTGCAATCACGATGACGTGCCTTGAGGGACTTGAGTGACGAGCGGACTTTCATGGGCCTGGCCTGACGATCATAAGGAATTGGAAAGCGGTGCGAGTAATGAATCCGGGTAGCAGAGTCAAGGACGCGCGCTGTCATGCAGCGACAATCCAGCGGAGACACACAATGATACAGACTGGCATTGCCAGAACGCAATGGGTTGCAGCAGCGGCCATGTCTGCCCTGCTGGCCTCCTGCGCAGCCGGTCCCCAGCCCGGATCGCCGCCTGTCACGGGCAATCCCCCGGTGACAGCGCCTCAGACAGGGGCGATCAAGTACGCCTCGTCCGGCCATGCCGCGATGGATGCCTGGCGGATCGATTTTTCCAGCCGTGCGCTCGAGGCGGGGCATGACCGCGCGATTGTCGAGTCGCTCCTGTCAGGGATCGAGCCGATCCCGCTCTGGCTCGGGTCCGACATGCAAGTGGCAAGTACCGGCATCAGCGACCAGGCTGAATTCTCCAAGCCGATCTGGGATTACCTGAAAGTACCGCTGGGCGAGAGCCGCATCTCGAATGGGCGCGACCGTCTGGCAATCCAGCCCGCCCTGTTTGCCGATCTCGAGGCCCGCTATGGCGTTGATCGGCAGGTGCTGGTGGCGATCTGGGGCATGGAGACCAGCTATGGCGCGGTCATCGGCAATTTCGATGCCGGGAATGTCCTCGCCAATATGGCGGTCGAAGGCCGGCGGCGCACGTTTGCCGAACGCGAACTGCTCGCGGTGATCAAGATGGTCGAGCGCGGCGATGCCGAACGGTCAGACCTGCTGGCAGGCTGGGCGGGCGCAATGGGCCAGACCCAGTTCATGCCGACAACCTATCTGGCCTATGCCGAGGACTTCGATGGCGACGGGCACAAGGATGTCTGGAAGAATGAAGGCGACGCGCTGGCTTCAGCGGCGAATTACCTGAAGAAATCCGGTTATGCGATGGGCCAGCCCTGGGGCATTGAAGTGGCGGTTCCGGCCGGCTTCGATTTCAGCCTGGCAGATGGCAATGAGCGGCGCATGGACACATGGCGCGCGGCCGGACTGGTGCCGGTCACGGGCGGTGCGTTCGAGACCGGCGGGGCCGACTTTGCGCAGCTCTGGCTGCCGGCGGGCGCCGAAGGGCCGAAATACCTGCTGTTCAACAATTTCAAATCATTCAAGGCCTATAACAATGCCGATTCCTATGCCTTTGCCGTCGGCATGGCGGGCGATGCGATTGCCGGGAAGACGGGGCCTGTAACACCCTGGCCGGTGCATTTGCGGCCCCTGTCGGTCGCCGATATCAAGGCGCTGCAGGCGGGCCTGAACGCGCGGGGCTTCAGCGCCGGGGCGGTGGACGGCATCCCGGGCCGCCAGACCAAGCTGGCGCTGCAGGGCTTCCAGAAGTCGCGCGGACTGGTGGCGGATGGCTATCCGACCAGGGAGATGCTGGCGCTGGTCAATGCGAGTAACGGCGGCGTGGGGGTCTCTTCGGCGACGGACGGCCCGAGCTGATCAGTCGTTAAACTCGCCGACGCCATCCTTCAGGCCGAAACGTGCGAACAGGATCATGAAGACCAGCAGGCCCGCGCAGATGACGAAGGGCAGGTGAGGGTCGACATATTCGTACAGGAACAGGCCGAAGAAGGGCGTGATGATGAAGCCCATGCCATTGGCCGAGATGACCAGTCCGGCGACATTGCCCTGAAGCTGAGGCGAAACGGCAAGGGAAGCCCCGCTGGAGAAACCCGGACGGGCGAGACCCTGGCCGAGACCGATGCAGAACTGGGCGAGGATCAGGCTGGCATAGTCGCGCGCGAAGACGAGGATGATCGCGCCCACGAAAAGCGGCACGCAACCGACCATCATCAGCGTCTTATTGCGCATGTTGAGGCGCGGGATCAGTACGAGCTGGGCCAGCAGCACGGCCAGTGCGCCAACGGTAAAGGCGGGGCCGGTGAACTGGGCGGCCTCGCGGCCTGACACGCCCATCCGGTCCATAACCGTGAACACAAACACCTGTGTCAGGATGCCGGTGGTCAGCGACAGGCACACGGCAAACACGAGGAAGGGCAGGACCGAGCCGGACCGCCAGAGGCCGCGCGCCCCGGTTTCGTCGTCGAACTGGGTGGCGTCGGTGACCGGCTCGCGCTGTTCGGGCAGGCGGAACCAGATCAGGGCCGCCATGCTGAAGGCGATGACGGCCGTGACCGCCAGCGGGCTGAGCAGGCCGGCCGTGGCCACCAGCGCGGCAGCGACGGCCGGGCCGATCACGGTGCCGACGCTGAAGCCGGATGTGATGAAGGCGATCTGTGACTGGCGTTCTGCCGGGCTTGTCCGGTCGGCGACATAGGCCTGCGCCGCCGGGTTTGCGCCAGAGCCGAGCAGGCCGAACATGGAGCGCGAGACGGCGAGGCAGAGGAAAACGAGCACCGTGCCGGTAATGATGTGATTGAGGCTGAGCCAGCCGAAGATCAGCAGCAGCGTCATCGAGAGGCCGTATCCCGCAAGTCCCATGGCCGCGACGGGGCGGCGCCCCCAGCGATTGGACCGCTTGCCCCAGAAGGGCGAGGTGACTGACCACCAGAAGGCCGACAGGGCAAAGATCGACCCGGCCATCCAGTCCGGCAGGTTGAGCTCGCGCGTCAGGGGCGGCAGTACGGCGGCGATCAGCATCGTGTTGCCTGCGCCAATGGCCATCAGCGCAAAGAACAGCAGAAAGAAAGCGCCGCGACGGTCGGGCTGCGGTGTTTCCTGCAGGGAATCAGCTGGCTGGCTCATGCGCCGACTATTCGGCTGGCCCCAGCAAAAAGTCCAGCGGGCGGCTTAGCCGCTGTTTCCGGGCATGGCAGGATAGCATTCGCCGGACCAGGGCGTGAGGCGGGAATCCATCACCGTACGATTGGAAAAGTCGATACAGGCGCGGCCAAATTCACGCACCGCCTGCGTGGCCTCGTCCTCGGCCCATGAATGCGCGCAGGCCGCCTGGTCCGGTGCCAGGCTGGTGGCAGGCGCGCCGGGTTGATGATGGGTCTCGATGAAGTCCGATACGCAGGCGGTATAAGCGGTGATGCGCGCCACATAGGCCTCGCGGACGGCGCGGGCGGATTCCAGCGCGTCGAGCGATGTGAAATATGGCGCGGGCGCCTCAGGGGGAACGAGATCGCCGCAGGCCTGACGGACGATGGCGCGCCCTTGCGCCGTCTGTTCGGGGGCGCAGACACGGTAGCCGTCACTGGCGGTGGAAACCTGCGCCAGGCACGGGGCGGCAAGGGAGGCGAGGGCGAGAGCGGACAGAAGGCTGCGCATGCGTGTGATCGTCTCCGTTGCGCCACCCCTGATGGCCAGTCGGGAAAAGCGTACGTGCATGCCCACGCATGAGCAACCGGGCATGGCAGGGCGCGATCCGCGCACCCACAGGAAAAGAAACGCAGGGTTAAGACCCTTCTGCGCAGGGTGATCCGGTATGACCTTGAAAGGTTTCGGTTTGGCGCAGCTGGTCGGCCTCGTTCTCGTATGCATTCTCGTTTTCGGAGGCCTCGTGCTGACCGGAGGACGCGCGGCCATGCACGCCCTGCCCTTCGAGCTGGCGCTGATCGGCGGCGCCGCCGTCGGCACCGTCCTGATCGGCAATTCACTTGTCGTTGCGCGCGAAGCGCTTGGCGGGTTTGCCACCGCATTCCGCGGCGCCAGATGGGGCCGCGCGGACTATCAGGACCTGCTGGTCCTGCTGGGAACCTTGATGCGCAAGGCGCGCCAGGGCGGGTTCATCGCGATCGAAGCCGATATCGAAGACCCGGCCGGGTCTGCGGTCTTCAAGGCGTCGCCGCGCATCCTCGCCGATGATGCGGCGCGTGCCATGGTGTGCGACGCCTTTCGCCTGATGGCGCTCGACCTGTCCGATCCGGTACGGGCCGAAGCCAAGATGGACCAGTCGATTGCCGTTTATCTCGACCAGCGGATGAAGGCAGTCGCGGCGCTGCATACGCTGGCCGATGCCCTGCCTGCTCTGGGAATCGTGGCGGCCGTCCTCGGCATCATCCGCACGATGGGCTCGATCAACCAGTCACCGGCCATTCTCGGCGCCATGATCGGCTCGGCGCTGCTCGGCACATTTCTTGGCGTTTTCCTCGCTTATGGCCTCGTCGGCCCGGTCGCGGCCCGGTTCGGCCAGATCGTGGAGGAGGATGCGCGTTTCCTTGACGTGATCCGGTCGGTGCTGGGGCCTTATGCCGAAGGCCTGCAGCCCGGAATTGCCATCGAAATGGGCCGCACCTCGATTCCGCTGGCCCTGCAGCCTGATCCGGCGGCCCTGGACCGGGCGCTCAGCGCCTCGCGATTCGTTTCCAAGTCACGAACAGCCGCCTGAAATCCAACGCGTTTGCTTAAGGCTAGTGAAAGCGGTGTCTGAGACACTGTCTCATCTCCAAGTACGAGGTGAGGGTAATGACTGATCAAGCCACGCAAACGCCCCCGGTCCGCAATTACTGGGTCTCCGGTAACCTGAAAATGGTCGCCACTGGCCTGACGGGCCTGATTGCGATCTTTGTCGCGCTGAAGGCCACGGCCTACAGTACCGGCGGCGCTGTCGGGATTGAAGACCACATCTTCCGCCTCGTGGCGTTCGCGTCACTGACTGTGTGGATTGCAATGACGATCGGCCTGCGCCGCTCCGGCACGGCGGCCATTTCGGCGCTCGGATTTGCGACCTTTATCGAACTGATCGTCGAGCCGGCACGCGGCCAGGGCTATGGCACGCTGGCATCGACCAATCTCGGCATCGTGTTCGCCTATTGCGGCCTGCAGCTCTACTGGTACCGCCTGTCCGGCGACCACACGCCTGCCAAGGCCGACTGACAGCCGTCTGGCGCGTTTTCATTGACGCGACCGGCAGGCGCGGGCGAGTGTCCGCGCCATGCCTGAACTGCGCCTTGCGACCTTTAATTGTGAAAACCTGATGATGCGCTGCGATTTTCGCAGGGCGGGCATCGCGAATGCGCGACAGCGCCTGACCGATGTCGACAATGCGCTCGTCGCCGAGCACGTCGATTCCGTCTTCGATGTGCTGTCAGAGGATGACAGGACGCTGACGGCGCAGGCGCTGGCTGCCACCGGGGCGGATGTCTGCGCGCTGCAGGAGGTCGAGAACCTCGTCACGCTGACGGCGTTCGATACGCGCTATATTGCCCGCTGGGCCGGGCAGCCATTTGGCGCGCGCGTGCTGCATGAGGGCAATGATTCCCGCGGCATTGACGTCGCCCTGCTGTCACGATTGCCTGTGGTTTACCAGCGCAGCCATGCGCGGCGCACCTTTGGCGCCCTCGGCGTGACGCCACCGCCGGGCCAGACCATCAATGACTACGCCTTCCGGCGCGATTGCCTTGAAGTGGACGTGGCGAAGGACGGTCGGGCCCTGACCCTGTTCATCTGCCATTTCAAGTCCATGCACGGGGGACGCAGGAAAACGCGCCAAGTCCGCCTGGCAGAGGCGGCCGCCGTGCGCCAGCTGGTGCGGCTGCGTTTCGAGCGGCCTGCCGAGGAAGACTGGGTCGTGCTGGGAGACTTCAATGACTATCGGGAAGTCGATGGCCATCCGGTTGGCCATAGTGGCCTTGGGCCGCTGTTGGACGATGGATTCGCCGTGGATCTCGCCCCTCACGCGATTCCGGATGCATTAGACCGCTGGACGCACCACTATCCGGAGGATGACACGTACGGTGCCCTTGACCATATCATGCTGTCTCCGCGGCTTGCGGCGCAGAATCCGGCACCGGATACCAGAATCATCCGGGCTGGATCGCCCTATCATGCCGCCCGCTACACCGGCCCGCGATTCCCCGGAATCGGCTGGCTGGATCCGAAAGCGTCCGATCACTGCCCGATGGCAGCAACCATAAAGTTTGAAGGCCGGGCCTTATCGGCCTAGTCTTTCATCCATATCTGACCTGCCCATGCCCGGAGGCCATGCCCATTGTCGCGTTTCGATGAACTGATCGCCACGGTTGAAACATACCAGGCGCTTGCCGCCGAGAATTATGACCGGATCCGCTCCCTCGCCGAGGCGATGCGCGCGGGCCTGTGCGACTATATCGGCGCGGCGGATGGCATTTGCGTTCATCTCGTGCCGCCGACGGGGCCATTCGAACCGAAGCCGCATGGTGACCAGGCGTTTTCCCTTCCGCCGCGAGGGTTTCGCCCCCTGGTGCCGATTGCGTTCGGCCTGGCCGTGCGCGTGTCGAAGAGTGAGGACTGGCTGCGGGTCAGCATGGAATGCCGCAAGGTGGGCGAGGTGTTCATCATCGAGATCGAGGATGGCGCGGAATTCGAATTCAGCCTGCCGCTGAAGGACCAGAGCCTGGAACCTTTCCACGCGCATGTGTTTTCACATGTGCTCAACTGGTTCCGGGAGAATATAGAGCGCTATGAGGTCGGCGATTACGGCACGCGCGACATCGGGTTCGACTTTGCCGATGACATCAACGCTCAGCCCGCGTAGTGCGGGCCGGGGACAACGGGGCTGGTGAGCTGACAGGGCGCGCATGAACCATATGGACTTTGCTCTTGCGGGTGCCGGATCCAGCGAGCTGATCTTCGCCTGTGCGTTGATCGGGGCGCTCGGAATCGGTGCACAATGGCTCGCCTGGCGCCTTCAGGCGCCGGCCATCGTGCTGATGGCGCTGGCTGGCCTTGCGGCCGGGCCGCTATGGGCGGTGATTTTCGGTGAGCCGCTGCTCGACCCTGAAGCCGTGTTCAATGGCGGCGGAAACGACCTCTTGCGGCCGATCGTGTCGCTGGCTGTGGCCGTGATCCTGTTCGAGGGCGGGCTTGTCCTGAAATTCGAGAACCTGCGCGATGCCGGCGCTGCCGTGCGGCGCATGGTATTCATCGGCGGGCCCCTGGCCTGGCTGTTCGGGACGCTGGCGGCGCGCTATGCCGCCGGGCTCGACTGGTCGAGTTCGATCGTGTTTGCGGGCGTCATGGTGGTGACCGGGCCGACCGTCATCATGCCGCTTTTGCGCCAGTCAAAGCTCGGCGGCAGGGCCGGCCAGTTCCTGAAATGGGAAGGCATCGTCAACGACCCCGTCGGCGCCCTGTTCGCCGTTGCCTCGTTCGAGATCATCCGCGTGGCCGCAACAGGCGAGTCGATCCTCGGCAAGGGCGCGATGATCGTCGTGGCGGCGGGCCTCGGCGTGGCGCTGGGCATTGCCTTTGGCTGGGCCATGGTGCGGGCCTTCCGCGCAGGCTGGACACCGGAATACCTGAAAGCGCCGATCATCTTTGCCTCGATCATCCTGTGCTATGCGCTGGCTGAGCAGATCGAAAAGGAAATCGGGCTCGTTGCCGTGACGGCCTATGGCATGACGCTGGCCAATTCCCGGCTCGCCGGGCTGGCTGAATTGCGCAAGTTCAAGGAGGATATCGCTGTCTTGCTCGTCTCCGGCGTGTTCGTGATCCTGACCGCAAACCTCAAGCCCGATGTCATCAAGGACGCGCTGACCTGGCGCACGTTGGCCTTCCTGGCCGCGATGATGTTCATCGTGCGGCCCCTGTCGGTCTGGATTTCCACCTACGGCACGCTGAAGCGCAACGAGGCCCTGCTGCTCGGCTGGATTGCGCCGCGCGGGATCGTGGCGGTCGCCGTCTCCAGCCTGTTTGCCACCCTCTTGGAAGACCTCGGCCGGCGCGGGGACAGCAAGTTCTACTTCTCCGGCGCCGAACAGATCACACCGCTCGCCTTTGCCATGGTGTTCGCCACGGTCGTGATGCATGGCTTCACCATCGGGCCGCTCGCGCGGCGTCTCGGCCTTGCGCGCAAGGAAAAGCCGGGCGTGCTGCTGGTGGGCGTGAACCCGTGGAGCACCGATCTGGCAAAAGTGCTCAGGGATGTCGGGGTCGAGCCCATTCTGGCTGACAATAACTGGCGGCGCCTGCGGCCGGCACGGGAAGCGGGCCTGAATACGTTTTTCGGGGAAGTCCTGTCAGAAGACGCCGAAGTGCGGCTCGACCATTCAGCCTTTGACCAGGTCGTCGGCCTGTCGGCGAACGAACCCTATAATGCGCTTGTGTCCGGGCATTTCGCCCCCGAACTCGGCCGCCACAAGGTCTACCAGCTCTCCGCGCAGGACACCGAAGACGAAGACCCGCGCGCCATCGGCATGGGCACGCGCGGGCGCACGCTGATCCGGCGCGGGCGCGGCTATGACAGCCTGATCCGTGACCATTATCGCGGCTGGACCTTCGGCAAGACCAAGCTGACGGACGAATACGATCTCGCCGATTTCCGCGAGGACCGGCCGAAATCGGACCTGATCGCGGAAGTCCGGCCCGACGGGACGGTGACCTTCCTGGGCCCCAATCGCGAGCCGAAGGGCGGCGAGGGCGTCACCCTGATCAGTTTCGGTCCGGCGCGGCCGACCGAGTCCGAGAAGGAACTTGCCTCCGCGCAGGCCGGCTGAGGGGCCGCGAATCGCGCGAACTTTAGTCCAAAATATAGACCATGCATCAGCGCGCGAGCCAAAGTGCGGAAACAGGACTGCAATTTCGTCGGCCCGAAAAAGGCAGTCATCCGGACAATTATTTTTTTGTCAGCTTAAGGACATATCTGCCTGGCGCGTCCGCGCTGACCTTCAGCGCGCGGATTATTCCCCAGCCGATTGAAGTCCTGCGCCGTGTGTACGCAACCAGGCGCGCTGGCGTTTCCAGTCTGGGGCGCACCGTGAGACATGCGCCCAGAATTTCGGCGAATGATTCATCTCCAGCAGGTGGGCACACTCGTGCGCCGCGACATAATCCAGCACTTTCGGGGGCGCCATGATCAGGCGCCAGGAGAAAGACAGCTGGCCATCCACCGTGCACGAGCCCCAGCGGGACCGGGTGTCTTTTACAGAAATGGCTTTATATTCAACGCCCAGCGTCTCGACATGGCGGTTAACGGCGCGGGTCAGATCGGCCTTGGCCTGCTTTTTCAGATAGCGGGTGACACGTAGGGGCAGTGTCTCAGGATCGCCCGGCGCGCTGAGCAGCAGCGGGTCGCCGGGCCACATCTTGGCCAGGCGCGTGTCGCCATTGGCTGTCAACTGGCACGGTTCGCCCCGGAAGCGGATGATTTCAGCTTCTTCGAAGCGCACGATTTCAGGCAGGTGCTGCAGCCGGGTCGAGATCCATTCCACGCGTTCTGCAGCAAATGCTGCAGCATCCTTGATCTGGCGATTGCTCGGCGCAACGGCCACAGCCTCGCGGCGGCGCTCATCCAGCCGGAGAATCAGCCGCCTGGCCTTGGAATTTACCTCAAATCGTACCACAACGCGCGAACCATTCGGCGCCTTCAGTGTCATGGTCTGGCCATTGTTGTATGCCATGTATTAAACTCTCATGAGACGCGTCGGGGACACCTGCTCGCAGTTATTCAATAAAGGGACCAAAGATGAAATATCTGCTGACAGGCGTTGCCGCCCTCGCTTTGCTTACGGCATGCGGTGACAAAAACAAGGACGAGAATGGCGCGGGCCAGAGTGTGGCCGAACAGTCCCAGGGCAAATTGCCGGGCATCAAGCTTCGCAAAGGAGACGCAGCTTCGGCCAATGAAGTGCTGAGTGCGTTTTCATTGACTCAGTCAGGCGCGGGCCGGGTCAGCTTTGAATCCAGCGATGTGAAGGGCGCCAAGGCCGTCTTCAAGGACGTCACACTGCTCGCCTCGGAAGATGACAGTGTCGAAGGCGTCAGCCTCGATGATGACGATGGCGAGTTGCACCTGAAAGGCGCAGACCTGAAAGCCGCCACGATGGAATTCGAAGGCCTCGGCATGATCGACGGCAAGCCGAATTTCTCGCGCGTCGTCCTGTCGGATGTCAGCTTCGTTCCGAAGAAACCTGAAGAGAGCCAGGGCACGAGCAAGATCAAGTCCATGGAACTGGTCAATCCATCGCCGGAAACCGCCGCGTGGATTGCCAGCCTGTTCGGCAAGGGCGAAGCCCTGGACATGCCCGAAGGCAAGGCGCTCGCCTTCGACCTCTGGTCGATGAAGGATGTGAACTTCCAGATCGACGAAGCAGAGGGCGAGAAGGGTGCGTTCCTGATTTCCTCTGTCAGCGTGCTTGGCCTGAAGGACGAGACGATGGCGCAGATGGCCCTGAAGGGGCTCAGCTTCGACATGACGGACCCAACGGATGACACCAACGTGAAGGCGAGCCTTGGCGGCGTGGACATTCGCGGTGTCAATTTCGCTATGCTGTCTGAAATGGGCGAGGATTCCAGCAAGGCGTCTGCATCGGGCCTGTTCGACATGCTGCAGAACGATCCGGCCAATCCGGGATATGATTCCGTTGCGCTTGATAACCTCAAGGTCAACGTGTCCGGCGCCGCGTTCGACATGCCGAAACTCAATTCCAAGGTTTCGCGCGACAAAAAGGGCCGTGCCGTGAAAGTGGTGACGGATCCGTTCAAGATGACCCTGGGCACCGGTGAAGGCGAACTGGGCGAGAAGCTCGGCTCACAGCTGGCGCTGCTGGGCTATGAAAAACTGGAACTGAGCGGCCAGTCCGAACAGGACTATGATCCTGAAAAGGACGTGGTCACGATCCCCAAGGGCAAGAATTTCTGGAAGCTGGACGACGGTTTCCGCCTCGACTTTTCCGGCAAGTATGAAGGCGCCAGCGCCTTCGCGGCTGCGCAGGCAAAAGCGGTGGCTGATGATGCGCCGGCCGATTCCGGCACGATGATGCAGGACGCCCTGAAAAAGATGCTGGTTCACAATTTCCAGATCTCGCTCGATGATGATGGCTTTGTGAACCGCGCCTTCAACGCCTATGCGGCGCAGTCGGGCCAGGATCCGCAAGAGCTTCGCAGCCAGACAGCCGGCATGATGGCCATGGCACCCATGATGGCGGCTGGCGCGGGTATTGACCCGGAACTGGCAGGTGAAGCGGCGACGGCCCTGTCCAGCTTCCTGACCGATCCGAAGACGCTGACGATCACCCTGGCGCCGGCAACGCCGCTGCGGGTGGCCGACTTTGTCGAGATGGAGGATCCGTCGGCCCTGACCAAGACGGCGCTCGGTTTCAGCGCCAAGAACGAGTAGGCCCGGCCTCACCGGCCTGAATGGCGCGCGTTTCCAGCTGGAGACGCGCGCTTTTCTTTGCGCGCCCGGCAGGGCATAGGCTGGTATCCATGAAACTCGCATTCTTCGGAGATGTCGTCGGCAAGCCAGGCAGGGCTGCCGTCCTGGAATACCTGCCGGGCCTGAAGGCCCGCCTGCGGCTCGATTTCGTTGTCGTGAATGCCGAAAATTCGGCGGGCGGCTTCGGCCTGACCGAAATCATCGCAAACGAATTCTTCGGGGCGGGCGCCGATTGCCTGACGCTTGGCGACCATGCCTGGGACCAGCGCGAGATGCTGACCTTCATCCAGCGCGAACCGCGCCTGCTGCGGCCCCTCAACTATCCCCCTGCCGCCAATGCGCCGGGCAAGGGCGCCCACCTCTATACCCTGCCGGACGGGCGCCGCGTCGGCGTGGTCCAGGTGCAGGGCAACGTCTTCATGCGGCAAAGCCTGTCGGATCCGTTCTCCGCCGTGGATGCCGCGCTCGATTCCATGCCGCTCGGCGCCGTCGCCGATGCCCTGATCGTCGACATGCATTGCGAAGCGACCAGCGAGAAAATGGCCATGGGCCATCATTGCGACGGCCGCGCCAGCCTCGTCGTCGGCAGCCACACCCATGTGCCCACCGCCGACACGATGATCCTCGAGAACGGCACGGCCTACCAGACCGATGCCGGCATGTGCGGCGACTATGACAGCGTCATCGGCATGCAGAAGCAGAACTCGCTCAACCGTTTCATCACCCAGCTGCCCGGCGAACGCTACCAGCCCGCCCTCGGCGACGGCACCCTCTGCGGCACCTATGTCGAAACGGATGACAAGACCGGCCTCGCCACGCGCATCGAACCCATCCGCATGGGTGGACGGCTTAGCGAGCAGGTGCCGGTCTAAACTGCGCGATCCGATTTCCACCAGTTCGCCGCGAACACGGCGCGCGACCTGCTTGCGCCGGCCAGTACGAGCAGGCCGGCCAGGATGCCGAGATTCTTGATGAAGTTCTGCAATTCATGGGCGCCTTCGGTGCCGCCGAAATTCCAGAAATCATGCAACAGCCCATTCACAAGAAGAATGTAGATCACGAAGCCGAATGCCACGCGCCGAACGTGGCGCCCAGTGATCAGGGCCAGTCCGCCAGCAATATTCACCAGTGCGGCGAACCACATGAGAGGCGACGCAAAAGCAACGCCGTGATGTTCCATCAGGGCGATATGCATGTCGGGCGCCAGGAATTTCATGATCCCCGGCGCCAGAAAATACAGGCCGAGCAGGGACCGGCCGGTGGTGATCTCCCAGCGGGTTTTCGTGTCCGTCATCCGTGTCTCCTCCCCTCGCGTGACGCGCGGCTTTTCATATGATCAGGGCCAAAGGCGCTGTTATGCCAGTCAGGGCGTCACGACCGGGAACCAGAAGTCAGGCCGGTCGAGGGTGCCGAACAAGGCGGCGAGCATAGCCGGGTTGCCACTCACACTGGCTGCGCCGGACTGCAGCTGTTCCGGCAGCGTGGTCCGGCCCAGCAGGACGAGGTCAAACACGGAGCGGTCCAGCGTCAGCGTGACGGCGGCTTCGGCGCCGATCCCCTCGCGCGGCACGAGGACAGACTTGCCCACATGCAGCGTCACAGTCTCGTCGCGGTCAGGAAAGACGAGGTTCACCGCAAAGGGTTCGCCCGTCATCTTGGCCGGATTGAACCGGGCGGCGAGGGAATCCATGAGGTCGATCGAGCTCACCGCGCGCAGGAATTCCGGGTTGCCGAGCTGCGGGTTTCCGAGGCTCGGGATGCCGTTGCGCAGCTCGCTGGCGCCGACGAGATAATAGCTGCGCCAGGCGCCGCTCTCGGCCTGGAAGCCGAGCTGTTCATAGGTGGCGGCGAGCCAGTTGCGGGCCGCTTCATTCTCCGGGTCGGCGAAGACGGCATGGTTGAACACTTCCGCCGCCCAGCGGAAGTCGCCCGCCTCGAACGCCTCGGCCCCGAGCGCCAGCGTGGCGTCAGCCCCGCCCATCGCCTCGACATAGCGGGCCGCCGTCACGGCGTGCGGCAGCGCGTTATAATCAGCCGGAACCCCGCCCCACCAGCCGAAATAATACTGGTAGACGGCCTTGGCATTGTGATTGAGCGTGCCGTAATAGCCGCGCGTATTGAAGGCATCGGCTTCGCGCTCGAAGGCCGGTTCCTCAACCGCCTCCGCCGCTTCGAACATGGTCGCGCCGGCATTGGCATTGCGCAGGGTCTGGTCGTGGACATAGCGGTAGATGTCGCGCTGCTGGGTCAGCAGGCTCTCGACATTCTCCTGTCCCCAGGTCGGCCAGTGGTGCGAGGCGAAGACGACATCGGACTTGCCGCCATAGGTCTCCAGCACATGGTCGATGGCCCGTGTCCAGCCGAGCGCGTCGCGCACCTTGGCGCCGCGCGGGGTGAGCAGGTTATGGAAGGTCGCGGTGACGACTTCTGCGGTGCAGAGGGCACGGCGTTCGGGCAGGTAGAACATGAATTCGGCAGGCGCCTCCGTGCCGGCGGCATCAATGAACTCGATGGTGACGCCATCGACGACGCGCTGCGTGCCGCGGCCGGCAATCTCCTCGGTTGGCGCGATCAGGCTGATCGTGCCCTGGGGCAGGCCGGGGCCGAGGCCGGAGCCGACATGGGCGGCCGGGCTGCGCGCAATCGTGTTGCCGAACATGAAGGTCGACCGGCGGCTCATCTGGTTGCCAGCGATCAGGTTCTCGCTGACGGCATGCTCAAGGAAGCCGATGGGGGCGAGGATCGGCACCTTGCGGGCCGCGGCGTCTTCCTCGGTGATCACGCCGCGCGCGCCGCCGAAATGGTCGGCATGGCTGTGGGTATAAAGCAGGCCCGTGACGGGGCGTTCGCCCAGCGTGTCATTGACCAGTTTCAGGGCCGCGCTTGCCGTTTCGACGCTGGTCAGCGGGTCGACAATGATCCAGCCGGTCTTGCCCTCGATCACGCTCATCACGGAGAGGTCATAGCCGCGCACCTGCCAGATGCCGGGGCCGACCTCAAACAGGCCATGCTCGGCGGCAAGCCGTGACTGGCGCCAGAGCGAGGGGTTCACCGTATCAGGCGCCTCGCCCTTCAGGAAATCGAATTGCGGGATCGACCAGACCACGCCGCCATCCGCGTTGAGAATGGCAGGCGCATCGATAAAGCCGATCCGGCCCCGGCCCGCGTCTTCCACGTCGCTCTGCTCGTCCAGTGGCAGTCGGGTGGCCAGTGCGGCGTTCGCGGCGCGGGTGGCGTCGGTCGCCACGCCGGCGGCAGGCGGAGGCGGCACGATTGCGGCCGGGACCACAGTGTCTGAAACAGGCGCCTGGCCGGCGCAGGCGGACAGGAAAATAGCGGTCAGTGAAATCGCGCAGGCGCGCATTGTCGTCTCCTCCCAGGTGTTTTTTCCAATTTCAAGGATTAACCCATGTTCGGCAAGGCCTGCCGCCGGGGCGCTTGGAAGTCCGGCGATCCTGCGCTAAAGGCCACGCTTCACGTTTCCGACCCCAAAGAGGTTTTCATGGCCGGCCATAGTAAATGGGCAAATATCCAGCACCGCAAAGGTGCGCAGGACAAGAAGCGCGCCGTTCTGTTCGCGCGCCTGTCAAAAGAGATCACCATCGCGTCCAAGATGGGCGGACCTGACCCGGACGGGAACCCGCGCCTGCGTCTCGCCATCCAGAACGCCAAGGGTCAGTCTGTGCCGAAGGACAATATCCAGCGCGCCATCGACAAGGGCCAGGGCGGCAGCGGCGAAGACTATGTCGACATCCGCTATGAAGGCTTCGGCCCCGGCGGCGTCGGTATCATTGTCGAAGCCTCGACCGACAACAAGAACCGCACGGCGACTGATGTGCGCACGGCTTTCTCGAAGAATGGCGGCAATCTCGGTGAGACCGGATCAGTGTCCTTCAGCTTCGACCAGGTTGGTGAAATCGAGTATCCGGCCAGCGTCGGCACGGAAGACGAAGTCATGGAGGCGGCCATTCTCGCAGGCGCCCAGGACGTGGAATCCGATGAAGAAAGCCACTGGATCTATACCGCGCGCGAAGACCTGCAATCGGTGGCCGATGCCCTGGCCGCGCATTTCGGCGCCGATGTGGAAGCCAAATCGACCAAGCTGATCTGGAAGCCGCAGAACACGATTCCTGTGACAGGTGATGCCGCCGACACGCTGATGAAACTGCTCGATGTGCTCGACGAACTCGACGATGTTCAGAACGTCTATGACAATTCCGAACTGTCGGATGAGGAAGCCGCCCGCCTCGGCGGGGCCTAAGCGGGCACTTTCGCGGGAGGGAATCCGCCCGCCCGGCTGAGCGATGATGACACGGGATGCTGGAGGACTTTCTCCAGCCAGTGGGCCGTCTCAATCAGCTTGCCGAGGTCCAGCCCGGTGTCGAATCCGGCCCGTTCCAGCATATAGACGACGTCTTCCGTCGCCACGTTTCCGGTTGCGGCCGGGGCGAATGGACAGCCGCCAATGCCGCCGCAGCTCGCGTCGATCACGTCGACGCCCGCATCAATGGCGGCTGCGACATTGGCGAGCGCCGCCCCGCGCGTATCGTGGAAATGCATGCGCAGGAACACATCGGGCGCTTCCATGCGGACCCGTTCAATGCGCGCGCGCACGTCCCATGGCGTTGCCACACCGATCGTGTCGCCAAGGGCAAGTTCATTGACGCCCGCCCGCTGGGCCTGCGCGGCCAGGTTGCCGACGACGGCGATATCGACGTCCCCGTCATAGGGATCGCCGAAAGCGACGGAGATGGTTGCCGATAGCGCGATGCCCGCTTCCAGGACGAGCGGCGCGCATTGCGCCAGCATGTCGGCGCTGTCCTGCGGGCTCATGCCCTGATTGCGCCTGCCGAAACCCTCGCCTGCAACGAGCACGAAATTGATCTCGTCCGCGCCGGCATCAATCGCCCGGCGCACGCCCTTTTCGTTGAGGGCCAGCGCGATATGCCGCGTCGGCCGCGACCGGTCGAGCCCCGCAAACACGGCAGCGGAATCAGCCATTTTCGGCACGGCCTTCGGGTTGACGAAGCTGCCGGATTCCATCCGCCGCACGCCGGCATCCTCCAGGCGGCAGATGAATTCCAGCTTCTGGTCGACCGTCAGGTTGGCGGGATCGTTCTGCAGTCCGTCGCGCGGGCCGACCTCAACGATATCAATACGGCGTGTCATCGGTTCTGCCTGTCCTGTCTACTTGCCCTGGAAGGCGGGTGCGCGGCGCTCGACGAAACTGGCAACGCCTTCCTTGAAATCGAATGTCGTGAAGCTCGCGGCCATTTCAGCATCCGCTTCGGCAAGGCTTTCAGTATAGGACTGGAAATAGGCCGCCCGGACCTGCCGTTTCATGACGGCGACTGAGCGCGGCGAGACCTGCGTTGCGAGGAAGGCCGCCAGTTCCTGCACGTGCGGCATCAGCTCAGCCGCAGGCAGCGACTTGTTGACGAGGCCGAGGCTTGCGGCTTCGTCGCCCTTGAACACACGGGCCGTGAACAGGAGGTCCAGCGCGTTCGCCTCGCCCACGAGCCGGGGCAGCAGCCAGCCAATGCCATGTTCGGCGATCAGGCCGCGCTGGGCGAAGGCGGTAGTGAACTTTGCGTCATCGGTGGTGAACCGCAGGTCTGTAAACAGCGAAAAAACAAGGCCAATGCCGGCGCACGGGCCATTGATCGCGGCGATGATGGGTTTTGGGCAGGCATAGAGATAGCCAAACCGGCCATCGTAGGTCTTCTCCAGTCCGGTGGGCGCGGGCCGTTCGACACGCGCTGTCGCGGACTGGGCAGCGCCGCTCGTGTCATCCTGGATGTCCTGAAGGTGGTTCATGTCGGCCCCGGCACAGAAGCCCCGGCCCGCGCCCGTAATGATGATGCATCGCACGTCCGGATTCCCGCCTGCGGCGCGGATGGCTGTTTCCAGTTCCGCCTGCATGACCGGGGTCCAGGCATTCAGGCGCTCGGGCCGGTTCAGGGTCAGGGTCAAAACCCCGTCCTGCTGCGTCTCCAGAATTTGCGTATATGCAGCCATGCGGCGCCTCCTCCATATTGTTTCTGGCAGTCTAGACCCGTTTCGCGCGAAATGTCAGCCGGATCAGGCGCACCATTGGCATTGCGGTTCCGCTGGCGCGCCCGGCGGCCGTGCATTATGGAGGGGGCCATGACCGACTATTCTCCTCCCCTGACGGGCGCGGCCCAGGACGAAACGCTGGAACTGCGCCCGAAATTCAATGCTGACGGACTGATTGCCGCCATCGCGCAGGACGCGGCGAGCGGCGAGGTGCTGATGCTGGCCTGGATGAATGCCGAGGCGCTCGGCGCGACGCTGGCGACGGGCCGGGCGACCTACTGGTCGCGCTCGCGCGGCGAATTGTGGGTCAAGGGTGAAACGTCCGGCCATACGCAGGCTGTTGTCGAAGTGCGCGTGGACTGCGACCAGGATGCCGTGCTGCTGCGGGTGAACCAGACCGGCGGAGCCTGCCATACGGGCCGGGACAGCTGTTTCTACCGCGTGATCGGGCCCGAAGGACAGGCGCTATCGCTGGACGGGGATTCAGACTAGGTTCACCCTGAAGAACAAGATCCAAGGGGAAGACCATGCGCCTGACACATCTGATGATTGCGGCTTCGGTGGCAGCACTTCTGTCGGCCTGCACGCCGGCGGCCGAAGCGCCAGCGCCTGACGCCGCACCTGCGGCCGTGACCGAAACGGAAGCCGCAGAGGCCGAAAAGCCGCTGCACGTCGCCGTGCTTGATTGCGGGACGATCAGGATTTCCGATCTCGATATTTTCTCCTCGGCCGGGGATTATGCGGGCGTGGCCGACACGTTCACGGACAGCTGCTTCCTTGTTCATCACCCCAAGGGCCTGTTGCTCTGGGATATCGGTCTGCCGGGCATGCTGGTCGGCAATGGTGAGAACACGCAAGGCGTGTTCACCGTCTCGATGGAAAAGTCGGTCACGGACCAGCTGGCTGAATATGGCATCGTGCCGTCGGAAATCGACTATGTTGCCGTCTCGCACAGCCATTTCGACCATATCGGGCAGATCGACCAGGTGCAGGGCTCGACCTGGCTGGTGAACCAGAAGGAAAAGGACGCGATGTTCCCGCCGGACGGCTCTGCGCCCGTTTCGGCAGACCTTGCGCCCACGTTCGCGATGTTCAGCCCGATGGAGCAGCAGGTGATCGAAGACGAGCATGACGTGTTCGGCGATGGCTCTGTAGTGATCTTCCAGACGCCGGGCCACACGCCTGGACATTCGTCCCTGCAGTTGATGATGCCGGAAACCGGCCCTGTCCTGTTGACGGGTGATCTCTACCACCGCGCTGAAAGCCGGGAACTGAAACGTGTGCCGCGCTTCAATTATGACGAGCCCGAAACCCTCGCCTCAATGGAGGCCTTCGAAGCGCGCGCCGAACGCCTCGGCGCCAAGGTCATCATCCAGCATGAGCCCGCCGACATCGAGCCGCTGGGCGGCATGATCCGCTAGGATTTTACGCAAGGCGGGACTCAGTTTCCGCCTTCGAGCAGGCGGCGCGCGATGACCATGGCCTGCACTTCGCCGGCGCCCTCGAAGATGTTGAGGATGCGGGCATCGGCCAGTAGGCGGCTGATCGGGTATTCGACAGCGAAGCCGTTGCCGCCGTGGATCTGCAGGGCATTGTCGGCCGCTGCCCAGGCGACACGCGCGGCGAGCAGCTTGGCCATGCCGGCTTCGAGGTCGCAGCGCTTGTCAGCATCCTTCTGGCGGGCCGAGAAATAGGTCAGCTGGCGCACGGCGATCAGTTCTGCTGCCATCATGACCAGCTTGTTTGACACGCGCGGAAAGCTGAAGATCGGGTGACCGAACTGGTTGCGGTCCAGCGCATATTGCAGCCCGATCTCGAATGCATTCTGGGCCACGCCGATGCCGCGCGCGGCGGTCTGGATGCGGGCGCTTTCAAAGGTGGCCATCAACTGCTTGAAGCCCTGGCCTTCGACTCCGCCGAGCAGGTTTTCCGATTTCACACGGAAATCATCAAAGCCGATCTCGTATTCCTTCATGCCGCGATAGCCGATGACTTCGATCTCGCCGCCTGTCATGCCTTGCGCCGGGAAGGGGTTGGCGTCGTCTCCGCGCGGCTTTTCCGCGAGGAACATGGACAGGCCGGAAAAATTGTTCGTGGACGGATCGGTGCGGGCGAGCACGGTCATCATGTCGGCGCGGACGGGATGGGTGATCCAGGTCTTGTTCCCGGTAATGGCGTACTCGCTGCCGTCTTCGGTTTTCACCGCGCGGGTGCGCAGGCTGCCAAGGTCGGAACCCGTATTCGGCTCTGTGAACACGGCTGTCGGCAGGATTTCGCCGCTGGCAATCAGGGGCAGCCATTTTTGTTTCTGCTCGTCGGTGCCGCCGATGAGAATGAGCTCGGCGGCGATTTCGCTGCGGGTGCCAAGCGAGCCGGTGCCGATATAGCCACGCGACAATTCTTCGGAGACGACACACATGGCAATCTTGCCCATGCCGAAGCCGCCAAACGCTTCCGGAATGGTCAGGCCGAACACGCCAAGCTCGGCCATTTCGCTGACGACATCCATCGGGATGTAATCATTGCGCATGTGCCAGCCATGGGCGTGCGGCTTGATCCGGTCGCTGGAGAATTTCGCGAACTGTTCGCGCACCATGCTCATGGTCTCGTCGAGGCCGGTTTCCTCGACCGTGTTGCGGGACAATGAGTCGGGCAGCAAACGGGCGGCTGCGGCCATCGAGGCGGGCGTCTTGCCTTCGGTAATCAGGCGATTGACGGCCGGGTGGGCGAAGAGGGCATCGGTCTCGGCCAGGAGGCCCAGTTCATGCGGACGGATGGTCTCGCCCTGGTTCATCGGCACGCCGCCGACAAGCTGGGCAAAATACTCGCTGAAAAGGATCTGGGAGAGCAGGGCTTCGATCTCGCCGAACTTGCCCTCTGCTTCAAGGCGCGCGGCCCATTCAGCGGACTGGCGCAGGGCCTCGAGATAGGTCGCGATCCAGGACAGGCCGTGGGCCAGGTGCTGTTCGCGCTCCAGCGCCTCTCGGTCAGGACGTCCGTCTGGCATTTTCAGCCGGGCGCTGGCGACGCGCGTGGCGGCCTCAACATAGGTTTCCAGCGCCGAAACGGCGTCGGCCATTGTGGATACAAGCCCTGTCAGGACTGGGGATGTGTCGAGTGTATCGCCTGCAGCGCCGTCCATGATTTCCTCCGCGATCTCTGGTCGTTTAGCCTAGTATAGTGCGAGCGACTGAAGAGTCATGGAAAGATTGTGCGGTGCAACAACGCAGGCAGGGTCAGGCATCCATCCGCCGGTAGCGTTTCGACTGGGCGCTCACCATGGCCCGGCCGACGGGTTCAGGCAGGATACGCGTCAGGCTGGCAATCACCTTGTTGGCCCCGCCCGGCACAATGACCGGCTGGCCCCGGTTGACCGCGTCGATACCGGCCTTCACGACCGGCGCGGCCTGCATCCACATCCATTTCGGCATCTTGCTGGTATCCTCCCGCGTGCCGTTCACGTCGTGGAATTCGCTCCAGGTGAAGCCGGGGCAAAGCGCCGTACAGTGGATATCATCCTGCCCTGTCGCGGCGCATTCCGCATTCAGGCTTTCGGAAAACTTGATAAGGCCCGCCTTGACGCTGGCATACAGCGTGTGTCCCGCGCTGCCTGCGGCATAGCCCGCAAGAGATGCCACGTTGATGATGCGGCCATAACGCCGCTCGGCCATGCCCGGCAGCACCTTGTGCGCCAGTTCGATCGGCGCGGTGTACAGAACACGCACGAACGCCGCCTGGTCCTTCCAGGTCGTGTTGAAGAAAGTGCCGGGCAGGCCGTATCCGGCATTGTTGACCAGTGCGTCGGCATGCCGTCCCCTGTCCGCCAGTTCGGCCAGTATCCTGTCGACGGAATTGGCGCGGGCGAGATCCTGCGCAATGGGAATGACCGTAATGCCGTGAGCGGCCTCAAGCTCGGTAGCCAGTGCTTCCAGCCGGTCTGTCCGGCGCGCGGTCAGGGCGAGGTCCCAGCCAAGCGCCGCATACTGACGGGCGAATTCCGCGCCGATCCCTGCTGAAGCGCCCGTGATGAGGCAAAGTCGTCTGTTCATGATGCGGCCTTTCGCGTTACCTGTACGTCAGTGTCATAATTATCACATGAGCGGGACAAAAAGTGTCACCCACTTGTGATTTTCCCCCCGATGTCCACTCTTTGTTTTGATTTTGAATGCCCATTCCAGGTTATCAAAGTTGGACTCCCAGCGTCGGGCGCCCATCGCAATCCAAAGGAGGATACTCACCGTGCAGTTCAAAACTGTCCTGCGAGCCGCCACAGCCGCTGTGGCCATCGCATCCATCATCACGCCCGCCTTCGCTCAGGAAGAAGCCGCGCCTGAAAGTGATCGTACGCTTGAAACCGTCGTCACGCTCGGTACGCGCGTTGCCAACCGGTCGGCTCTCGACACGGCTGTTGCCGTTGACGTTGTATCGTCGGCCACGCTCGAGAAGATCGGTATCGGCGAACTGAACCAGGCGCTGTCGGTTCAGCTCCCGTCGTTCAACTTCCCGCGCCCTGCCCTCAATGACGGTACGGACTCGGTCCGCCCGGCCACGTTGCGCGGCCTTGGCCCTGACCAGACACTGGTTCTCGTCAACGGCAAGCGCCGCCACATGGCTTCGCTCGTCAACGTAAACGGATCAATCGGACGCGGTACATCGGCCGTCGACCTGAACACGATCCCGACCTTTGCCGTCTCCGCCATCGAAGTGCTGCGTGATGGTGCTTCGGCCCAGTATGGTTCTGATGCTATCGCCGGCGTGATCAACGTCAACCTGCGCGAAGCTGCCGAAGGCGGCGCCGCAGAAGTCAGCTATGGCTGGCGCGAAACGGAATACACCGTACCAGTCGGAACGCCGCCTGCCGGCGTCACTGTCCCCGCTGGCGGCGAGATTACCCGCGAACGCTCGGACGGTCATGTCGTCACGCTGTCCGGCTGGAAGGGTTTCCAGCTCGGCCAGGACGGCTACCTGACAGTGACAGGCGAGTACAAGGACCAGCAGCATTCCGAACGCTCCGGCTTTGATGTGCGTCCCAACTATCCGGCACTGCCGGGCGGCGGAGTCGATCCACGCGAAGCGGTGATCAACCGTTTCAATGCCTGGACCGGTGAACCTGAGCTTGAACAGGTCACCCTGTTCGGCAATGCAGGCTACGATCTTGCAAACGGCGTCGAGCTTTATGGCTGGGCCAGCTATCAGGACCGTGACACGACATCGGCCGGCTTCTATCGCCGCGCACTGGATGCCCGTAACGTGGTCGAAATCTATCCGAACGGCTTCCTGCCACTGATCTCGCCTGAGACAACCGATGCGTCGCTGGCTGGCGGTGCCCGGTTTGAAATGGCCGGATGGGACATGGATACGTCGCTTGTCTACGGCTCGAACGAGATGCAGTTCACGATCGAGAACACGCTCAACCGTTCGATCGGTCCTTCGTCCAAGACCGAGTTTGATGCCGGTGGCTTCAAGTACAGCCAGGTCGTTGCCAACCTGTCGGCGGTGAAGGGCTTTGCCGTTGACGGCCTTGCCTCCGATCTCAACGTCGCCTGGGGCCTCGAAGCCCGTCAGGAAATGTACGAGATCAATGCGGGCGAACCGGACAGCTACCGCAATGGCGGCGTGCTGCTGAACGGTGGCCCGACGGCTTCGGGCGCCCAGGTGTTCCCGGGCTTCCGTCCGGCCAACGAAGTTGACGAGGACCGCACCGCTGTCGGTGCCTATGTCGACCTCGAAGCCAATGTGACAGACGCGCTCCTCGTGTCGGGCGCCGTGCGGGTCGAATCCTATTCGGACTTCGGCGAAACGGTCACCGGCAAGCTGGCCGCCCGTTATGACTTCAACGACATGTTCGCCCTGCGCGGCTCTGTCCAGAACGGCTTCCGTGCGCCGTCCCTGCAGCAGCAGTACTTTGCGACAACGTCGACGAACTTCATCAACGGCGTACCGTTCGACATCACGACCTTCCCGGTCACGGACCCGGTTGCCCAGGCCCTGGGTGCCCAGGACCTCGATGCCGAGAATTCGGTCAACTACTCGATCGGCGCGGTGTTCCGGAATGGTCCGCTCAATGTGACCGTCGATGCCTATCGGATCGACGTGAACGACCGGATCGTGTTGTCCGAGAACCTTACCTCGCAGGACGTGCGTGACTTCCTTGAAGCCCAGGGCTTCCTTGGCTCGGGCGGCGGTCGCTTCTTCCTCAACGGTGTGGATACCGAAACGACCGGTGTCGATATCGTGGCCAACTATGCCTTCCCGGAAACGGACCTCGGCAAGTTCGACGCGTCGGTTGGTGCAAACTTCAACAAGACGGACGTGACTGCCGTGCCGGCTATTCCGGAACTCACGGCCCTGCCATCGAACCCGGTCCTGTTCGGCCGCGTCAATGTGCTGACCTTTGAAGAGGGCACACCGAAGGACAAGCTGACGGCATCGCTCGGCTGGGAACGCGGTCCATTCGGCGCAACGCTTCGCGCCATCCGCTACGGCGAAGTGCTCGTGCCAAGCTCGAACCCTGCCAATGACTACACGATCGATCCGAACACGCTCCTCGATATCGAGGGCCGTTACACCTGGAACGAGCGTGTGACCCTTTCCATCGGCGCGGACAACGTGTTCGACGAGTATGGTGACCCGGCGCCGCTTGCCCAGAACGGCACCGGCAACACGCCGTTCTCCGGCTACATCCCGTACGGCAGCTCCGGCCGCTTCGTGTACGGCAAGGCCAGCGTGAAGTTCTAGACGCTTCAGGCTCTCAGCCCACAGATAAACGCCGCCCCCGGAAGAGGGCGGCGTTTTTTATTTGGCCGCGACGAAGAGGAAAATGCCTAGCGGATGGCAACCGGATTGATGATCGCCTGGACCGTGCCTTCAAGGCGGGGCGCGCCCAGCGTGAAGAAGAACTCGGTCGCGCCATCGGCCGCGAGTTCATCCGTCACCATGTTTTCGAGGATATAGACCCCGTTCTTCGCCAGCATGGTCAGGTGCCCGTCAAATGGCCGCGCCTCGTTCTCGAACGGGATGACTTCCACCGCCCAGGTGTCGGACCCGATGGCGACCACGCCCAGGTCTGCCAGGTACTGGATGCCATCGACACCAATGCCCGGTTCGGCGGGGCTGAGTTCGGCAGCGTCCGCCTGCGCCGTCATCGTGCCGGTATGGAATATCACCACATCACCTGTCCCGATGGTCACGCCCGCGCTCTTGGCGGCCGCTTCGATCTCGGCCCTATTGAACGCGGTGCCCGGCGCGACCGGATCGCCGAACGCCCGGGTCATGTCCAGCAGGATGCCGCGTGTCGCGATCGGCGGCAGCAGGTGGGTGCCGAACTGCGTCAGGCCTGACGGGGTAACAAAGTCTGCCACCGGCACGCCGTTATAATACTGGTGGTTGATGCCCATATGGCCGAGGCCGTCGATCTGGCTGCCAATACCGACCCAGACATCGACAATGTCATCATTGCCGGTCGCCTTGTTCTCGCCCAGCGGTGTTCCCGACCCATCCGACAGCTGAAGGACCGTCACGTCATATTCGCGCGGGCCATAAGCCGGTGTGTCGCGCCCCGTCACCATGCCGAGCGAATAGGTCTTGCCGGTCGTCACCAGCCTTGCCGCCGCCGCGGTTTTTTCCGGGCTGAGATTGTTCAGGGCGCCCAGCCGGTCGTCGGGGCCATATCTGGACGGGTACCAGCTTTCGTCCGCAGCGACGTCTGCCGCCAGTTCGTCGCCCTGTGCCGACTGGCATGCGCCCAGCACCAACAGGCCTGCAATCATCAAACGCTTCATTCTCCGTCCTCCCATGACTGGTTTTTTGCCAGCCTATATTCGGGAGGCGCATGCGCAAGCCTTGTCAGGCCCGGCGGACCAGGAAACCGGCGCGCGGGAAGTGAACGTGGATGGTCTCGGCCTCAGGCGAAGTGCGTTGCAGGATCAGCCTCTGGGGGTCTGCGTGCACCAGTTCGCCTTCAACCCACACCTGCCCGTAATCGTCAGGCGCGACCGCCACACGGTCTCCCGGCAAGAAGCCCTGGGGTTCGTTCAGCGTGGTGGCCGAGACAAGGCGCGGCGCCCCTGCCGATGGCCAGCGCTTCGGCCGACGTGATGGTTTCAGGTTCCTGGCCTTCCGCTTCGGTGAGGCGGTCATACCAGGCGCGCGTCAGCGGCGCCGATTCCAGGCATTCCTTCGCGAAATCCGGGACATTGGCCATCATGAACCAGGGATTCATGTAAGCGTGAACATCGACCAGACCCGGCTTCGCGCCGACAAGGTAGATGCCCGCGCCGGCGCCCTTGCCCGCCTGCAGGCGCTCTTCCAGCAGCATCAGCCGCGCGCGCCACTGGTCGCGCATCATCGGCGCGATACGCTTCATGGCATCAGTGTCGAACGGCCGGCCGGATAATTGCTCGCGGTCCTTCTTGAAATCCTCGGGCACGCTGTCGCCGCGTTCGCCGAAAATCACGGCCACCGATGACTGGAACCAGCGTGAGTCGGTCCACCCGGCCACCATCTGGGCGAGGCCCTCATGGCCCGACGTGCGCAATGACACCGTGGCAAAGCGGGATTCCAGCTCCCGCAGGATGATCGCCGTGTCGCAATAGATGTCGGCGCCGATCTGCATGACCGGCGTGCGGCGATAACCGCCTGTCAGCGGCATCAGGTCCGGCCGGGGCATGATCACGGGGATCTCGACCCGCGAATAGGCGAGGTTTTTCAGCTTCAGCGCCAGGCGCACTTTCTCCGCGAAGGGCGACGTCGGATATTCGTGCAGGATAATGCTGCGGGCATCTGCCATGGGTGTGAACCCTCCCCTGTTGGCCAAGCGCCTACATTGCAGGCGTTCCGGCAAACAGGGAAGGAAATTTTCGCGCGATCAGAGCGCCGCCAGCGCCTGGTCCAGATCTGCAATGATATCAGCAGCATCCTCGATGCCGACCGACAGGCGGACCGTATCGGGCGCAGCGCCAGCCGCGGTCTTCTGCGCATTGGTCAGCTGGCTGTGCGTGGTCGATGCCGGGTGAATGATCAGCGAGCGCGTATCGCCGATATTGGCGAGGTGGCTGAACAGTTTCACGCCTTCGACCAGTTTCACGCCGGCGTCATGCCCGCCTTTCAGGCCGAAGGTGAACACGGCGCCTGCGCCCTTCGGCATATAGGTCTGGGCGCGGTCATAATGCTTGTCACCCTTCAGGCCCGCATAGCGAACCCAGCTCACCTTGTCATGGCTGCTCAGGTGCTCGGCCACTTTGAGCGCGTTCGCACAATGGCGCTCCATGCGCAAAGGCAGCGTCTCGCAGCCGGTCATGATCAGGAAGGCATTCATCGGCGAGATTGCCGGGCCAAGGTCGCGCAGCGAGAAGGCCCGCGCGGCAATGGCGAAGGCAATGTTCACATTGGACCCGTCCGGGCCAAGCGGCAGCGCGCCAAAGGCTTCGCCGAACACCATGTCATTATAGTAGGATTGCGGGCTCGCCATGGTCGGGAATTTCGCCTTGCTGGCCAGCCAGTCGAAATTGCCGCCATCGATCACAATGCCGCCAATCGAGTTGCCATGCCCGCCAATGAACTTGGTCAGGCTTTCAACCACGATGTTCGCGCCATGCTCCAGCGGGCGGCAAAGATAGGGCGAGGCCATCGTGTTATCGACCATGTAGGGAATGCCATGCCGGGCGGCGATCTTCGCAATGGCGGCGAGGTCCGTGACCAGCCCGCCCGGATTGGCAAGGCTTTCGGTAAAGATCACGCGGGTCTTGTCATCGACAGCGGTCTCAAAGCCCGCCACATCGTCAATGTCGACGAATTTGACCTCCCAGCCGAACTTCTTGAACGCGTGGGAGAGCTGGTTGATCGAGCCGCCATAGAGCTGGCGCGCGGCAACAATATTGGCACCCGGCTCCATCAGCACATGGAAGGCCAGAAGCTGGGCGGCATGGCCGGATGCGGTCGCAACGCCCATCGTGCCGCCTTCGAGGTCGGCAATACGGGCTTCCAGCGCGCCGGTGGTCGGGTTGCCGAGGCGGGTATAGATGTTGCCGAATTCCTGGAGCGCGAACAGGTTGGCCGCATGCTGGGCGTCGCGGAACACGAAGCTGGTTGTCTGGTGGATCGGCTGCGCGCGCGATCCGGTTACCGGATCCGGGGCGCTACCTGCATGGATGGCGCGCGTGGAAAATCCCTGTGTCATTCGTGTCTCCCTTTTCACTCTTGTCCGCATCCTTGTAGCGCCAGACGACAGCCTGCACAGGCCTTTCGCCTAAAAGATCGGTTCAGCTGCGCTGGCCGCAAGAAACGGGTGGAAGCGGCCTGTCGCTGCAGGCAAACTGCCGCGCATGACACCGATGATTGCTCCCCTTGATGAACGCGCCCGGGCCTACGACCGGATGGCGCACGCCCTCAACCACCTCGGCGACACCTGGCGCGACTGGCCGGACCTTGCCAGCGTGGCGGCGGCGATAAACCTCTCGCCCAGCCATTTCCAGCGCGAATTCACGCGCTGGGCCGGCATCAGCCCCAAGCAGTACCAGGCCGCGCTGGCCCATGGCGAGGCGGGCGAATTGCTGCGCGATGGCGCAAGCGTGCTGGACGCCGCTCTGGAGACCGGCCTCTCCGGCCCCGGCCGCCTGCATGACCTGTTCATTGCCCATGAGGGCCTGACGCCCGGCGAGGCAAAGGCAGGCGGGGCAGGGGCTGATCTTGTTCTCGGCAAGGCGCCGACACCTTTTGGCCTCGGCGCATGGCTGATTGGCCAGCGGGGCCTCGTCGGGCTTGGATTCATTGATGAAGGCGCGCCCAGGCGCACAGGGTTCGAACATCAGGGTGTGGGCGAAGCGCAGGCCTTTGCCGATCTTGCCGCGCGCTATCCCGGCGCCGACATTCGCCGGGATGATGCGGCGGCCGAACGCTTTGCGCGCAAGGTGTTCGAATCCGGCGAACCCATGCCTGTGGCGCTCTACGGCACCCCGTTCCGGCGGCAGGTCTGGCGCGCCCTGCTCGAAATTCCGGCCGGGACGACCCGAACCTATGGCCAGCTGGCGAGGGCGGCCGGCAATCCGAACGCGGCGCGCGCTGTCGGCGCAGCGGTCGGCGCCAATCCGATCAGCTGGTTCATTCCCTGTCACCGGGCCCTTGCAGCCGACGGCCGGCTCCATAACTATCACTGGGGTGTGGCGCGAAAGCGTGCCATGTTGACCTATGAACGCGCCCATGCTGCCTGAACCGGCGGCCGGGGCAGTCGGCCACGCGCCGCATATCCGGGCCTGCCAGTTTTTCCATGCTGCCAATGATCCTGCTTTATATTGCCCTGCTCGCCTGGGGCCTGCACCTCGCATGGCGCTGGAAATCCGCCCGCGATTTCGCGCCTGAAGTGCTTTCTGCCCGCAAGGAGACAGGCGAAATCCCTGCGGATGTCACGGATGCCGAGTTCACCGATCTCTACCTGCGCAGCGAAGGGCCGCGGGCGGCGACCTATTTCTTCGCCTGCGCCGCCATTGTTTCCTTCCTGGTCGCGCCTTTCGTGGCCGCCTTCAACATGGTCTGGACGGCCCTCTGGCGCGCCTCAGGCGCCTCGCCGGTTTTCGAGGTCGGAACACTGATCCACACATTTTCCGTCTTCCTCGCCATCATGGGCTTCATGATCCTGCTGCTGGCAACCGCCATGCGGCGCTATTACGCCCTGATGCCGCCCAATCTCAAACAGGTCCTGCGCGACCTTAATGGAGGCCTCTCATGAGCATCGAATTTCTTCACACCATGGTGCGCGTCACCGATATCGACGCCTCGCTGAAATTCTATTGCGACGGGCTAGGGCTGGAGCAGGTCCGCCGCGTCGACAATGACAAGGGCCGGTTCACGCTGGTCTTCCTCGCCTCGCCTGCAGACGTGGAACGCCTCGGCGGTGTTCCGGAGAACGCCAATCCCACCCAGCTCAACATTCCGATGATCGAACTGACCCATAACTGGGACCCGGAAGACTATCAGGGCGGCCGCAATTTTGGTCACCTGGCCTATATGGTCGATGATATCTATGCGGCGGTCGAACGCCTCGCCGCACAGGGCGTGACGATCAACCGGCCGCCGCGCGACGGCCACATGGCCTTCGTCCGCTCGCCGGACGGCATTTCCGTCGAACTCCTGCAAAAGGGCGAGCGCAAGGCACCCAAGGAACCGTGGACCAGCGCCGGGAACATTGGCGCCTGGTAGAAATTCCGTGCAGATTGGCTGAATTGCGCTAAGTCTTTCCAAAACGGGGAGGACTATCCATGACGGCATTTGCAGCTGCGACACTCTATTTCGGCCTGTTCGGCTTCCTCATGCTGGCATTGAAGATCAATGTCGGGCGTGTGCGCGGGAAGGAAAAGGTCATGTTTGGCGACGGCGCCAACGAGGCCATGCAACGCGCCATCCGCGTTCAGGGAAATGCGGTCGAGGATGTGCCGATTGTGCTCATCGGAATTGCGGGTCTTGCGGCCCTCTCAGCGCCGGTCGTGCTGATCCATGCCCTCGGCGGCAGCTTTCTCGCCGGCCGCATCCTGCACGCGATCGGTCTTGGCGGCTCGTCCGGGTCAAGCTTCGGCCGCTCTGTCGGCACGCTCCTCACCCTGATCGTGAAACTGGTGACGGCGGGCGCCTGTATCTGGTACGCGCTGACCTAGTCCAGCGCGCCGATATAGGGCAGGCCGCGATACTTGCCCGCATCGTCCATGCCATAGCCGACAAGGTAGCGGCCGGGCGAATCGAAGGCGCAGAAGTCGACGCCATCCGCGCCGCGCGGGGCCCACGGCTTTTGCGTCAGCGCGCAGGTGACCACTTCGCGTGCGCCTTTTGACAGGAGGTGCGTCTTGGCAAAGGCCAGCGTGCGACCTGTGTCGAACACGTCATCCAGCAGCAGAACGCCGCGCCCTTCGACCGAGCGGCCGAGGTCTGCTCGCACGACGACGCGTCCGGAACTTTCGCGGGCGTCGCGATAGCTCTCGAGCCAGATCACGTCCAGCACCGGGTGCACGCCGCGCCGGGCCAATGCCTTCATCAGGTCCGAGGTGAATGGCGTCGCCCCGATCAGGATCGATACGGCCGACCAGTCGCCCTGCAGGCGCGGCGCCAGCGTGTCGGCCAGTGCCTCGATGCGCAGCATCAGCTCGTCTTCAGGGACGAGGACTTCAATATTCGGCATGTCATTCATTCAACAGGGCTCTCGGTGTCCGGACCGGCCAAGTCCGGCCCGATCGTGTCGGTTTCAGCGGCAGGGCCGGTTTCAGGCTCCGGCGCGGGCGGTACATCTGCCTTGTCGATGAAGGACAGCTCGATTTCGAAACTTTCCATCGGCGCCTGTTCCAGAACGATCCTGAACGTCCCGGTCTCGCCGGCCTCCAGCTCTGCAGGCGTGATGGACCCGAATTTCAGCGCGACTTCCTTGCCGCGTTCATCCATCAGGCTCACCCGGACGGCCGGCGTGTCGACCGTGCTGCGGGCCACGTTCACCGCCCTGCCGGACACGGTGACGACGGGAATCGTGTCATTGAACGTGCGGCTTCGTTCGATATTCTCGAATTCCAGGCCGAAACGGTTCACCGAAAAGCCGATCCGTTTATAGGCCGTCGCCGATTCCGGCCAGAATTTCACAACATCATTGCGGAATATGATCGCGGCGAGGCCCAGGGTGAAGAAAAGGGCTGCAGTGACGATCCAGGACACCATGGCGGCAAACCGGCTCTTGCGCCGGCGCTGCTCGCGCACCCGCTCCCTGTAGACTTCATGGGCGGCTGGCGCGGCGGCATGCTCGTGTCCGGCGACGCCTTCGGGGCGCACGAACCAGCTGTGTCCGCAGGTCGCGCACTTCACAGTTCGCCCGCTTTCACCGATTGTTGAGTCATCGGCGAAATACTGGGTCTCACATGAGGGACAGGTGAGGATCATGACTTGGTCTTTCCCGCAATTCGCCCCATTAAATCAATAGCCTGAGCTGCCAGGCAGGAGCCCATGACCTATCCACGACACGATCTCTTTGACGATGTCGCCGTTCGCCTCGATTCGGTATCGCTGCGCTATGATACCTCAGAGGACATACTTAGCGATATTGATCTTGTCCTGAAACCCGGCTCGTTCAGCTTCCTGACCGGTGCATCGGGCGCTGGCAAGACAAGTCTGCTGAAACTTCTCTATCTGTCGCTGAAACCCAGCCGCGGCGAGGTTTCGCTTTTCGGCCGCCCGACAAGCAACCTGACCCGCGACCAGCTGTCGGCCCTGCGCCGCCGTGTCGGCGTCGTATTCCAGGAATTCCGCCTGCTCGAGCACTTGTCTGCCTATGAGAATGTCGCGCTGCCGCTGCGGGTCCTCGGGCGGCGCGAGTCAGACTATCGCGCCGATGTCGAAGAACTGCTCGCCTGGGTGGGTCTTGGCCAGCGCCTGCATGCTAAACCGCCCACCCTATCGGGTGGCGAGCAGCAGCGCGTTGCCATTGCCCGCGCCGTGGTGACCCAGCCCGATATCCTGATCGCCGATGAACCGACCGGGAATGTCGATCCCGAAATGGGCACTCGCCTGATGCGGCTTTTCCTTGAGCTGAACAAAAGGCGCCAGACGACCGTCATCATCGCCACGCATGATCTCGGGCTTGTCCGCCAGGTCGAGGCCCCGGTCTACCGCCTCAGCAACCGCCTGCTTGTCCAGGATGTCGAGTTTGGCGGCGAAGCAGCCCGCCGTCGCACCGATCCGGGGCTGGGGGGCTAGCGCATGGCAAAGGAGACCCCGCTTCTTCCGGTCGAGGACGTGCGCGAGGCCGCGCTGTTCTTCGTTGTCGGCGCGCTCTGCTTCCTCGCGGCCCTTGCCGCGCTGTCGGCCAAGTCCACCTATGGCGCGGCCAAGAGCTGGACGGCCGAAGTGCAGGGCGAACTGACCGTCAGCCTGCCCGATGTCGACCGCCGCGGTGCCGACGAGGCCAGCGCGCTCATCGCGAAGATCAACGGCGTGCGCGAAACGCGTGTCCTCGGCAAGGACGAGATCGACGCGCTGCTTGAACCGAATTTCGGCAGCCGGGGCCTGCCCGACAGCCTGCCTCTGCCGCAGCTGATCGCCGTCGAGGCCGATCCTGGCGTGGCCGACATGGGCCCGACAATCGCGCGCCATCTGACCGAGGCCGGCATTGCCAGCGCGGTTGACGAGCACGCCGACTGGGCAGGGGACGTGCGCCGCGTTCTCGCCGTGGCGCGCCTCACGGCCCTGATCGCGGTCGCGCTGCTCGCGTCAACTGCAGTCGCCGTCATCGCCTTCGCCACCCATGCCGCGCTTCTGGCCCGGCGCGATATTGTCGACGTGCTGCATCTTGCCGGTGCGCGTGACCGTTTCATTGCCGGCCTGTTCGAGCGGCGTTTCTGGGTCCTCGGCCTGCGCGCGGGATCGGTCGGGGCCCTGATGGCGCTCGGCGCGGCCGCCTTGATGATCTTCACCGTTCAGGTCCACGGGTCCCGCGCGGGCCTGCTGCCGGAACTCAGCCTCGACTTTCTCGATCTCGTGATCCTCGTGACAACGCCCGTGATTGCGGGCATTGCTGCGCGTCTGGCAGCCCGGATCACCGTGATCCGGGCCCTGAAAGGCATGATGTGAGCGTCGATCGATCCGTCTACGGGCGCCGCCTTGGGCTCTTTCCGGCCCTTGTCTTCCTGTTGCTGGGGGTCGTGGCCTTCGATTTCCTCATGTTTGCGCGCCGGGCAGCCGATTCTGTCCCTGCAACCGCGCGGCAGGCTGATGCCATCGTGGCCCTGACCGGCGGCTCGGGCCTGCGCATTGCGGCCGGTGTCGGCCTGGTGACGGCGGGGCATGGCGAGCGCCTGCTGATTTCCGGGGTCAATCCGGATGTCGGCATTGACGCGCTGGTCACGCTGGCCGGCGGCGCGCCGGAAACCTATGCCTGCTGCGTCGATATCGGATACCGGGCCGAAACCACGATCGGTAATGCCGAAGAGACCGCTGCCTGGGCCTATGAACACGGCTATTCGCAGCTGATCATCGTGACATCCGACTATCACATGCCGCGAAGCCTGATCCTGCTACAGCGGGCCATGCCGGATATTGAACTGCAGCCCTATCCCGTCCGCACCGTGGTCGATCCGTCAGCGATTCTGCGCGACGGCAAGTCGTTTCAGGGCGTACTGACAGAATGGGCAAAGTGGCGGGTGACGACTCTCGGTTGAGCGGCTAAACGTGCAGCTTCATGATGCAGCTGCGCTCCCTCCTCTTTGTTGCCTACCTGTACGGCCTGATGGCCTTCATGGGCACATTCTTCATCCTCGTGCTGATGCTGCCGCGGCGCGTGATCATGTGGTGCATCAAGGCCTATACTCAGGCCATTCGCTGGGGCATGAAGGCCATATGCGGCATCGAGACAGAGCTGCGCGGGCTGGAAAACCTGCCCGACGGCCCGTTCATCTATGCCGGCAAGCACCAGTGCATGTTCGACATTTTCGTTCCCTTCCTCGTGACGCCTGATCCGGTCATCGTGATGAAGCGGGAATTGCTCTGGTATCCCTTTCTCGGCTGGTATGCCCTGAAGAGCGAAATGATCCCGATCGACCGGGCCGGCACGACAAAAACCCTGCGCGCCATGGTGGCCGCTGCAAGGAAGCGCGTGGCTGAGGGCCGTCAGGTCGTCATCTTCCCGGAAGGCACCCGCACGGCGCCCGGCGATGCGCCTCACTATCACGCCGCCGGCATTGTCGGCCTGTACAAGGCGCTGGGCGTGCCGGTGGTGCCGGTGGCAACCAATGCCGGCCTTTGCTGGCCTGCACACGGAACGCGGCGCCGGTCCGGCCGTATCGTCTACGAATTCCTGCCTCCGATCGAGGCGGGCCTTGACCGGAAAACCATGATGCGTCGCCTTCAAACCGACATGGAAGCATCCGTAGATGCGCTCGTCCGGGAAGGCCTCGCCGTTCAGGGACGCACCCAACCGATACAGGATCCGCAAGCCACATGACTGATTACTGGAAAGATTCCGGCCTGGTAAAGCCGCTGGCTGAGCGCCGGCGGTCCCGCTTCTGGCTGTTTGCGCCCTTCCTTCTGCTGATTGCCGTGATTGCGGCCTATACGGCCTACTGGATCTATGCGCGCGCCGAGATCGAGCGCGGCGTGGATGAATGGGTCGCGGCAGAGCGCGCGCGCGGCGCCATTGTCGATTACGAATCGCGTGAGTTCGGCGGCTATCCGTTCCGGTTCGAGCTCGACCTGACATCGCCGCGCTACCAGCCGCCCAATGCGGCCAGCTGGGAAGGCGAGCAGCTGCAGCTCGTGATGCAGCCTTGGAACTGGAACCATGTCATCGCGCGTGCGCCCGGCCGCAGCGTCCTGACGGACCGGATGGGCATCCGCCACACCGCCGATCTCGATGGCAAGTCGGCGGCCAGCCTGTCCTGGGACGCGGACGGCGTTCACCGCGCAGCGCTTGAGCTGAATGACGTGTCGGCCCTGATCGAAGGCCAGGCCTACACCGCCCGCGGCTTCTCGCTGAACCTCGCCCCCAGCCCTGAAATCCGCGACAATCTCCGCGTCGCCCTGCAATGGGACACGCTGACCCTTGAGGCGGTGCCCGCCAGCGCGCCCTGGCTCGGCACGGAAATCCAGGAGAGCCGCCTGATCGGCGAAGTGGACAATTTCTATCCCGCATGGGTGCGCAGCGGCGGCCAGCCGGAACACCTGTACAGCGCGCTGCAGCAGGAAGGCGGCGGCGTGGAAGTCGGACAGGTCCTGCTCAACTGGGGCCCGCTCAAGTTTGGCGCCAAGGGGCGCGTGACGGTCGAGAATGGCCTCGCGAACGGGTCATTCGGTGTGCGCATCGACGATCCGCAAGGCCTGAAGGACGCGCTCAAGGCGGCAGGTTACTGGCGCATGCAGGAACAGGCGGCGGTGGCAACGCTGGAAACCGCCTCGGCCAATGGTGGCTTCCTGACCTTCACCCTGGACGACAACAAGCTCAAGATCGGCACGGTCGTTCTCGGCGAACTGCCGGGCCCCGGTCTGTGACAGCGCCTTCGCAGGCCCGGCTGAAGGCCGCCTGCGAATCGCTTGCCCGCGCAGACCCCGCCCTTGCGCGCGCCTATGAGCTGACCGGCCTGCCGGTCTGGCGGGCGGGCGAGCCGACCTATGCCATGCTGGCCCGCATGATCACGCACCAGCAGATCTCGCTCGGCGCGGCAGCCGCCATATGGACCCGCACCGAGGCGCTGCTCGGGTCTGTCACGCCCGAAGCCGTTCTGACGGCCGATCCCGGCGCCCTGCGGGCCTGCGGCCAGTCGCGCCCCAAGACCCGCCATCTCACCTCCATCGCCGAAGCCATCGTGACCGGAACGCTGAACCTGCCCCGCGTGTGCGGCGCCCCGCTCGATGAGGCGCGCCGGGAACTGGTCTCGGTCAGGGGCATCGGCCCGTGGACCGCCGAATTGTTTCTGCTTTATGCGACTGGCGCGATGGACGCCTTCCCGGTCGGCGATGTCGGCCTGATGGAGGCCCACAAGCGGCTCTCTGCGGTGGAAACCCGTATGGATATCAAGGCCTTCACCGACCATGCAGAGGGCTGGCGGCCGTATCGCGGTGTCGCCGCGCACCTATTGTGGGCCTGGCTGCACCTTGATCGCGGCGATGCGGCGCCCGCCCCGTCCTGATCCTGACTGGTTGCAATCGGTCCCGACTGTCATAATCTGATGACAAGAATCGCCTAACAGACGGGCGAGCGTGCAAAGGAGTGCTGCCTTCAGCGGGTTCAAACAGGTCACCAGTCTTCTCGTGCCAGATGGGGGTCACCATGGCTGAGATCATCACCGCGCCGCCCAACGGACGGCCTGCCCTTGTTCTGAACGCCGACTTCAGGCCGCTCTCCTATTATCCGCTATCGCTGTGGCCGTGGCAGGAAGTGGTCAAGGCCGTCTTCCTCGACCGTGTCGATATCATTGCCGAATACGATTATGTCGTGCGCAGCCCCAGCACCGAGTTCCGCCTGCCCAGCGTGATCGCCCTGCGCGATTTCGTGCGCCAGGACCGCCCGCCAGCCTTCACCCGCTTCAACGTGTTCCTGCGCGACCGTTTCCAGTGCGCCTATTGCGGCGCGCACGACAATCTCACCTTCGACCATGTCATCCCGCGCTCGAAGGGCGGGCGCACGACATGGGAAAACATCGTGGCCGCCTGCAGCCCGTGCAACCTGCGCAAGGGCGGCAAGCTGCTGAAGCATTCCGACGTCCACCTGCAGCACAAGCCGTTCCGGCCGAACAATTACCAGCTGCAGGAAATCGGCCGCAAGTTCCCGCCCCACCACCTCCACGATACGTGGATGGATTATCTCTATTGGGATGTCGAACTGGAGAGCTAGGCAGCTGCGCGCGTCACAAAACTGCAGACTTTCCGTCACAAAAGCCTTTTGAAATCAGCGTATGCCCCGCCGGGATGACCCAAGTCCGGCCGAAATACCGCGCGATCTTCATCTCCGATGTCCACCTTGGCTCGCGCGGCAGCCAGGCCGAGGCCCTGTGCGCCTTCCTCAAGCTGAACACGTCGGCGCATCTCTATCTCGTCGGCGACATCATCGACGGCTGGCGCCTGAAAAAGAAATGGTACTGGCCGCAGGCTCACACCAATGCCATCCGCCGTATCCTGACGGCCGCCAAGCGCGGCACCGACGTCACCTATATCATCGGCAACCATGACGAGTTCCTGCGCGCCTTCATGCATTTCCGCCTGAATTTCGGCGACATCCACGTCAAGAACCGCGCCGTCCACCAGGGCGAGGACGGCAAGCGCTATCTCGTCGTGCATGGCGACATGTTCGACGGCATGATGCGCGCCGACCGCAAATGGATCATGCACCTGGGCGACCACGCCTATAACCTCCTGCTCTGGGTCAATACCAACCTGAACAGCGTGCGCCGCCTGCTCGGGCTGCCTTACTGGTCGCTCTCGGCGGCCCTGAAAAAGCGCACCAAGCGCGCCCTCAACTACATTCACAATTTCGAGGATCACGTCGCCGCCTATTGCCGCCGCAAGGGCTATGACGGCGCCATTTGCGGCCACATCCATGTCGCCGAGATGCGCGACATTGACGGCATCACCTACATGAATGACGGCGACTGGGTCGAAAGCTGCACCGCCCTCGTCGAACACCATGACGGCCGCTGGGAACTCCTCGACTGCCGCCCGGACTCGGTGCGCACATCGGTGCCGGTGGTGAAAGCCGCCCCGGCCGGCGAACTGGAACTGGCCTGAAGGCCCTTGGCTGGCGGCAGTTCGGTTGTTAGCACATCGCCAATCGGCTGGAGCGCCCCGATACAGCCAGCATACGCCCTGTCGTACATGAGAGGATTCCCATGACGCTCACCGAGCTGCTGATACCCACCTACCGGCAGATGCTTCAGGCGCTGGCGCTCTGGCTCCGCAAGGCCGCGGCGCAGGCGGCCGATGCCGACGCGCTGATGGCCGCGCGCCTCGCGTCTGATATGTTCCCCCTGTCGACCCAGATTCGCTTCGCCTGCGTGCAGGCATACGAAGGCGCCCATCGCCTGCGCCATGAACCCATGCCCCCCGCGCTGGACACGCTGCTCGACGAAGGCCGCAATGGCGGCGACCAGCCCGGCACGATGGCCGCTGCATTGGCCCGTATAGATGAGGCGCTCGCCTTCCTTGATGGCTTGGCGCCGGGCACGCTGGACAGCGGCGCCGGGCGCCCCCTCGCGCTGGAGCTGCCCATGGGGCTCGCCTTCGATCTGGACGGGGAAGGCTACGCCCGCGACTGGGCGCTGCCGCAATTCTACTTCCACATCATGACCGCCTACGCGATCCTGCGGAATCAGGGCGTCGAACTCGGCAAGGCCGACTACGTCCAGCACATGTTCGCGTTCCTGCGCCCGGGAACCGCCCCGGCGGGCTGAGGCACGGCATCCTTGCTCCCCGGACTCGGTCCGCGCCCCGGAACCGGTGGTGAAAGCCGCCCCGGCCGGCGAACTGGAACTGGCCT
>NZ_LADU01000103.1 GCF_000961795.1 Hyphomonas sp. BRH_c22 | reverse complement strand
AGACGGCGGCCCTGTTTGGCGCGTGGGCAGGCACGGCGGGTTCAGGCGCCGACGTGCCGCGCGGGCTGGGCATGGTTCCATTCGAGACGGGCGGCTTTGAGGGCGAGTGCGCGGCGAGGACGTTCCCGCTCTGGCGCCTGCAGGCGGTGACCGACGCGATTGACGCGATGGACGCGGATGCGAAGGCGCGGCTGGCCGCGCTGCTGGACAGGGTGGGCGGTTCGCCCCTGATGGATTTCAGGCTGCCGGCCCGCCTGGTGCGCCGGGATTGCCGATTGAAGCTCGCCTAGGTCTCCTGCGGGAAAGAGACAGAGAAACCGTTCTCGATATAGCCTTCATGGGCCGCCATGTGCGGTGTGCCCGGTTCAGCAAAGAATTCGAGGTCGGGGTAGCGTTCCGCTATCCGGCGGCGCAGGCCGGGCGTCAGGCCGCTGCGCATGTGGGCGACGCGGGCAAGGGTCCAGTCGGCCAGCACGGTCACACTATTGCCGTCTGCGATGGCGGCCTCGATCACCCAGCGGATGGCGTCTGACCGGACCGTATCCAGTGAGGGCGCCCCGTCGTCTCCGGACATGGCAAATGGCTCCCTTGCGTCTATTGCAGCATCATGTCCGGATTGTCGTAGGGCGTGAAGCGCAGGTCATAGCCATAGGGCTTTTCCTGCGGCGGGGCGTCAGGCTCTGTGGCGTAGATTTCGACCTTGTCGGCGATCTTGAACCCGAGATGGTTGCTGATCGCGACGATCATGTCGCCGGCCTCTTCGGAATCCTTGGCCCAGGCCTTCATGGACAGGACGGATGGCCCGGCCTCGGTCTTGAACTCGGCATTGGGCTCGACAACACGGCCATCGGCGACGAGGGCGAAATGCTGGAAGTTTGTGTCGATCTGGCCGTAGCGCAGTTTCAGTTTCCAGTCCTTTGGGGCGTCATCGGTCATGATGCCACCGCGATGCAGTCAATCTCAAGATTGGCCCCGAGGGCGAGACCGGAGACGCCGACCGTGGCGCGCGCGGGCTTGGGATTTGGCAGCGCCGCCTTGTAGGCTGCATTCATCTCGGCATAGTCGGCCATGTCACCGAGAAAGACGGTGCATTTGACGAGGTCTGAGAGATCGGCGTCGAACGTGTTCAAGGTGCGCTCCAGGTTGGCGAAGATCTGGGTCGTCTCCGGACCGGTGCCGCCCGGGACGAGCGCATTGGTTTCCGGGTCGATGCCCAGTTCTCCGGAGAGATAGATCGTGTCGCCCGCCATAACGGCCTTCGAGAAGGGAAGTTCCGTGCCGCCAACAGCCATGCTGCCGAAATGGGAAACGTTAGGGCCTATACGGGTCTCGTCGACATCGACCGCGATGCAACCCGCGAGCGTTGCGAGCGAAACACCTATCAGTGCGTATTTCATCATGTTCGTGTCTCTCCTCATCAGCTGTTGTCCGGTCTGGCGCCGTGATCTGCAAAGGCCTGCATGATCGTCGGGAAGTCAGACATTTGGGGGAACCCCTCATATGAGAACTCTGCCCCGGTTTGCGCGAAAGGCAAACGGGTGGCGGTGCCGGTTTCCATGATCGGGGCGGCCCAGGCGGCATTATCGAGCATGGTCGAGCGCAGATTGACCATGTCCATGCCGGCCGGGCGCGTGAAGAGCCACGACAGGCAGTCCGGGCAGTAGAAGTGCTTGTGCTCACCCTTCAGTGCGCCGATCACAGGCTCGCCGGCGGTCACTTCGAAACCTGCGTCCGGCAGAAACATTGAGAGCGAGTAAGGCCCGCTCGTCAGTTTCTGGCAGCCGCGGCAATGGCAGGCCATTGTGACCATGGGCGGCGCGGAGATTTTCATCTGCACGCCGCCGCACAGGCAGCTGGCCTTCCAGGGAAGATTCCAGTCCGTCATGCTCAGCCTAGCCACGCAGCATGGTGCAGATCTTGTTGCCGTCAGGGTCGCGCAGGTAGGCGAGGTAAAGGCGCATGCCATTGCCTTCGCGCCAGCCCGGCGGGTCTTCAATGGCCTTGCCGCCAGCGGCCACACCGGCGGCATGCCAGGCATCTGCCTGTTCCGGACTGTCGGCCGTAAAGCCGATCGTGCCGCCATTGGCATGGCAGGCTGGCTGGCCGTCGATCGGCGGGGTCACCAGGAAGGTGCCGCCATTGTGGATGTAGATCAGGCGGCCTTTCGGATCGACAATCGCCTCGCGCCCGCCAAGCGCCTTGAATACGGCGTCGTAAAATGTCTTCGATTTTTCGAGATCGTTTGTGCCGATCATTACGTGACTGAACATTTGTGTATTTCCTTCAAAACAGTTGAGCGTAACCTGCATCAGCCCAAGAGCGGACGCCAGCACGAAAATCCTGTTTTGTTATTCGCCTCGCCATTGAACCGAAGACCTGCCGCTGCGTTGGGTTAGCGATTGCAACCAGCGGAGCGCACCATGTCCCTTATCAACAGCAATAAAAAGAACGCCGTTTTCTACTCCATGATCGTTCTCGGCACGATCATGATCGCGCTGGGTCTGATGCCAGCTCCCAATATCGTACCACCGCCAATCGTGACGGGTATAGGGTTCTGGGTGCTTGCTTGGGGCATGAAGTAGACCCAAACCAAGTGCCGCGACTTTAGTAAACCACCACGCTCCGGATGCTCTCACCCGCATGCATCAGGTCAAACGCGTCGTTAATCTTTTCGAGACCCATGACGTGGGTGATCATCGGGTCGATCTGGATTTTGCCGTTCATGTACCAGTCGACGATCTTGGGCACGTCGGTGCGGCCCTTGGCGCCGCCGAAGGCCGTGCCGCGCCAGTTGCGGCCGGTGACGAGCTGGAAAGGCCGTGTGCTGATTTCCTTGCCGGCCTCGGCCACGCCGATGATGATCGAGGTGCCCCAGCCGCGATGGCAGCATTCGAGCGCCTGGCGCATCACATCCGTGTTGCCGGTGCAGTCAAAGGAATAGTCGGCGCCGCCATCGGTCAGCTCGACGATGTGGGCGACCACGTCCTGCGTGTTCTTCGGATTGACGAAATGCGTCATGCCGAACCGCTCGCCCCACTCTTTCTTGGAATCGTTGATGTCGACGCCGATGATCTTGTCGGCGCCCGCCATCCGCGCGCCCTGCAGCACGTTGAGGCCGATGCCGCCGAGGCCGAACACGACGACATTGTCGCCGACCTGGACCTTGGCTGTATTGGTCACCGCGCCAACACCGGTGGTGACGCCGCAGCCCACATAGCAGGCCTTGTCGAAAGGCGCGTCGGTGCGGATTTTCGCGACGGCGATTTCCGGCAGGACGGTGAAGTTCGAGAAGGTCGAGCAGCCCATGTAATGGTAGATGGTCTGGCCCTTGTAGGAGAAGCGGCTCGTGCCGTCCGGCATCAGGCCCTTGCCCTGCGTGGCGCGGATGGCGGTGCAGAGGTTTGTCTTGCCGGAGAGGCAGCTTTTGCACTGGCGGCATTCCGGCGTGTAGAGCGGGATGACATGATCGCCGGGCTTCACGGATGTGACGCCTGCGCCGACTTCGCGCACGATGCCTGCGCCTTCATGGCCGAGCACGCTGGGGAAGAGGCCTTCGCTGTCGAGACCGTCGAGCGTGTAGGCGTCCGTGTGGCAGATGCCGGTCGCCATGATTTCTACGAGGACTTCGCCGGCCTTCGGGCCTTCAAGGTCCAGTTCGACAATTTCGAGGGGTTTCTTTGCTTCAAAGGCGACGGCAGCGCGGGTCTTCATGAATCAGGTCTCCGGACAATCTGTTGCCCCTACGTAGACCGGCTGAGCGCGATGATCCACTCCACGCGGGTAATTGACTTTGGTTTGGTATCGAACTAAAAAGTATGGCATCAAGCTAAATAAGGAGCGGGACGATGACGACACGGCGCGGCGTGCTGAAACTGGTTGGGGGCGGTGTCGTGCTGGCGGCGGCAGGGGCCGGGGGATTTGCCGCGGCGAATGGCCCGTCACGCTCGGCGCGGGCGCCGTGGCGGGATGCGGGGCAGCAAACAGAGTTCCGGCGGCGTGCCCTGTCCTACGCGATCCTTGCGCCCAATCCGCACAATATGCAGCCCTGGCTGGTGCGCCTTGATGGCGAGGACGCGCTGACCCTGTTCTGCGACCTCGACCGCCGCCTGCCGGCGACCGACCCCTTCGACCGCCAGATCGTGATCGGGCATGGCGCGTTCCTGGAATTGCTGGCGCTCGCGGCAGCCGAGGATGGGTACCGGGCCGATATCACGCTGTTTCCTGAAGGTGAGGACATGGCCACGCTGGATGCGCGCGCGGTGGCGCATGTGCGGTTCGTGTCTGGCGAGGCTGAACCGGACCCGCTGTTTGCCTATACTTTAGCCCGCCACACAAACCGCAACCCTTTCGACGCGCGCGACGTGGCGCCGGATGCGCTGGCGGCCACGCTGTCGAGCGGCAATGTGTACGGCGTGAGCGCTGACGGGTGCGGCAATGATGCGCTGGCCGCAAAGCTGCGCGATCTCACATGGCGGGCGCACACTGTGGAAATGACGACCGATTATACAAACCAGGAAAGCGTCGATCTGATGCGGATCGGCGCGAAGGAAGTGGCGGCCAGTCCGGACGGGCTGTTCCTTGAAGGCCCGATGATCGCGCTGGCGAAGATGGCAGGTGTGGTCAATCGCAAGGAGCTGTCTGATCCGAATTCAAGCGCGTCGAAACAGGGCATGGCGATGTTCCATGACGCCGCCATGACGGCACGCGCCTTTGCCTGGCTCGGCAATTCCGGCACGACGCGGGCGTCACAAATTGCAGCAGGACGTGCCTATATGCGGCTCGTGCTGGCAGCCGAACGGGAAGGGCTGAAAGTGCATCCATGGAGCCAGTCGCTGCAGGAATATCCGGAAATGGCAGACCTTTATGCGGAAGTGCATGACATGATCGGCGGCGGGCAGCGGCTGCAAATGCTTGTGCGGGTGGGCTATGCCAAGCCGGTCATCGCGGCGCCGCGCTGGCCGATGGAAACGCACCTGATCACCTGAAGGCTTCCAATGAGCAAACTATCCAAACGCGAGCAGGCCTTGTTCCTGCTGCTGAACGAGATCGGCATTATCAGCCAGCTGTCCGGCGCGCGCCTGGACCGCATGCTGCCGCATGGGCTGACGGTGGCGCAGTTCAGCGTGCTCAACCATCTGGTGCGGCTTGAGGGGGAGGGGGACTGGTCCCCGGCCCGGCTGGCCGCAGCCTTCCAGGTGACCAAGGGCACGATGACGAGCACACTGCAGAGACTGGAGGCCAAGGGATTCATCGCATTGCACAAGAACCCGGCCGATGGCAGGGCGAAGATTGTCACATTGACCAAGGCGGGCCGCGACGCGCGGGAATCCGCCATGAATGCCGCAGGACCGGGACTTGGCGATCTTGAAAGCGCCTTGTCGGCCGAGGAAGTCGAGGCGCTGATTCCTGCCTTGCAAAAACTGCGAATTTGGCTCGATATGCACCGGTGATTGAAAATGTCTGACGGGCCCTCCCGACGGCGCGACACGGGATGGACCAATGACCAGATTGCTGTTGTGGATAGCTGGCCTCCTGGCGGCTGTGTTGCTGGTGGTCTACTGGTGGGCCGGGGCGGGTCTCAAGGCGATGGATGCCGAAGCCCGCACGCAGGCGCCGGGCCAGTTCCTGGAGGTGACGGACGGCACGCTTCACTATCGCGTGGAAGGGCCTGAAGATGGCGAAACCGTCGTCATGGTGCACGGGTTTTCGACGCCTTCCTTCATCTTCGAGCAGAATGCAGCAGCCTTGGTGAATGCAGGCTACCGCGTCGTGCGGTACGACCATTTCGGGCGCGGCTGGTCTGATCGTCCGAAAGGCCCCTATGACGATGCATTCTATGATCGCGAACTGATGGACCTGCTCGACGGGCTCGGCCTGAGAGAGCCTGTGCACCTTGTCGGCCTGTCGATGGGCGGCCCGATCGTCATGGATTTTGCGGGGCGCCACCCCGGGCGCGTGGCATCCCTGTTCCTGTTCGTACCTGCCGGCCTTGATGTGGCAGGCGCTGACAGCAGCGCGGCCAGGCTGGTGCGGGTGCCGGTGATTGGCGACTGGATATGGCATGTGTTCGGGCGCGGGATATTGCTGGGCGATCCGCAATATGATGAAAGCGCGATTGCGCCGGACTTCCGCCTGCAGGGCGATGTGACCCGCCAGATGGATTTTCGCGGCTATGGTCCGGCGTTGCTGTCGACACTGCGGCATTTCCCGATGTCGGATCGCGAGCGACTGTTCCGTACGGTGGCGGAAAAAACCGATATTCCCGTGACGGCCGTGTTCGGCGACCAGGATGCGACGGTGAATATCTCCAGCGCGGCGAAACTGATGGCGCTGGTTCCACGCGCTGATGTGCGGATCATTGAAGGCGGCACGCATGGCCTGAATTACCAGCGCCATAGTGAGGTCAATCCGATACTGCTGGAGTGGCTTTCGCCGGACAGAGCCGACTAGATTTCCACGCGCGCGGCGCCCTCATCGACGCGCACGCATTGGGCGCGGTCACCGAACGCCTCGAACAGGAAGCGTTCCGTGCCGGTGAGCCAGGCCTGCCCGCCAAGGGCGCACAGCTCGTCATAGAGGGCTGCGCGGCGGTCGGGGTCGAGGTGCGCGGCGGCTTCATCGAGCAGTAGCAAGGGCGCCGGACCATCGCCGTCGGCCCTCAGCGCGCCAGCCGAGGCAAGTATCAGGCCGATGAGGAGCGCCTTCTGCTGCCCGGTCGAGGCATCGCGGGCTGGGGCGCCGGTGGGACGGTGAATGACCATGAGGTCAGAGCGGTGCGGGCCGTCAATCGTGCGCCCGGCGGCAATGTCGCGGCGGCGTGTCGTGCGGAAGGTTTCGGCCAGCGCCTCGAAAATCGACTTGAAATCGTCACCGCGCAGGGCCGCCTGTTCGGCATCGCCGTCCAGCGTCAGGTCTGCCTTGGGAAAATGGCCCTCGGGCCGGGCTTCGATGGCGACTTGCAGGGATTCCAGTACATGGGCGCGATTGATGGCAATCTCGGCGCCGGCCTCGGCCATGCGCGCCTCGATTGCGTCGGCCCATGCCGGATCGACATGCCCGCGTTCGAGGAGGGCATTGCGCTCGCGCATCGCCTGTTCGTACCGGCTGGCGGCGCGGCCATGGGTCGGCACATGCGACATGACCTGGCGGTCAAGGAAGCGCCGGCGGTCGGACGCCCCGCCCCGGAACACGCTGTCCATGGAAGGGGTCAGCCAGACGATGCGGATCAGGTCTGCGAGGTCTGATGCGGTGGCGGAGGCGCCATCGACGCGGACATTGCGCTTGGCGCCGGAGCCGCTTTCGAGCGCCACACCGATCTTCTGGTCATTGGCGAGCGTGGCTGCGACTGTCCAGCCGCCCGCGGCATCCTTGCGGACCATTTCCGGCAGGGTGGCAGACCGCAGCCCGCGCCCGGGGCCGAGCTGGCTGACGGCTTCGAGCAGGTTGGTCTTGCCCGCGCCATTCGCGCCGAACAGGCAGACGTGGCGACCGTCGAGATGCAGGGAGAGCGCCGCGTAGTTGCGGAAGTCCGTCAGCGAAAGGCGGGTGAGCGCGGTCATGACATGCCGGGGGGCCGGGAAATCATGTCGCCGTCAGGCCGTGGCCGCCGACGGGTGCGGTCTCGGCGACCTGCTGCATGCCGGCGATCAGGGGGCGGCCTTCCTGGATGGCGGCCTGGACAGACGGCAGCAATAGGCTGGCCTTGTGGCTGTCGGCATTGTCCCAGACCTCGGTGATCCACAGCGCATTGGGATCGCCTGGATCATTGGCGACGATATAGCTGAGGCAGCCGGGCATGTCGCGCAGGCCCTTCAGCAAGATGGCCGCCAGCCGGTCACGGTCGCCGTCCGTGGAAGTGAATTTGCCGATCAGTCCATACATCGTGTTGGTCTGCGTCCCTGGTGATGCACATGCGCCGAAGCTGGCCGTTGCAGCCGCGCCGATCAGAAACCGGCGGCGGTGCAGGGCCAGGATCATGACATTACACCCGAAGCGGCATCAGCACATAGCGCGCGCTGTCGTCCGACGGGTCGAGCACGAGCGCGGGGGAGGCCGGATCGTTGAACATGAACTCGGCGGTCTCAGCCTCGATCTGGCCAGCGATGTCGAGGAGGTATTTGGCGTTGAAGCCGATCTCCATCGGGTCAGAGCCGTATTCGGCTTCAAGCTCTTCATTGCCGGCGCCAGTTTCGGCATGGTTGACCGCAAGGGTCAGCTTGCCTTCGGACAGTGACATCTTGACCGAACGCGAGCGCTCTGCCGAAACGGTCGAGACGCGGTCGACAGCGGCCTCGAAGGCCTTGTTGTCGACGACGAGTTTCTTGTCATTGCCCTTGGGAATGACGCGCGAATAGTCGGGGAAGGATCCGTCGATCAGTTTCGATGTCAGCACAGCGCGGCCCGCGCGCACCACGATCTTGGTGTCGGACACTTCAATCTCGATATCGCCGTCAATCGCATCGACGAGGCGGCGCGCTTCGGCGACAGCCTTGCGCGGGACGATCACGCCTTCGAGATTTTCAGATCCCTTCGGCGCAGGAATTTCGGCGAGGGCCAGACGGTGACCGTCAGTGGCGACCGTGCGCAGGACCGGGGTGCCATCGTCTGACTTGACGCCGTGAAGATAGACGCCGTTGAGATAGTAGCGGGTCTCTTCGGTCGAGATCGCAAAGCGCGTCTTGTCGATCAGGCGGGCGAAATCCTTCGCGTCGACCGAGAAGCTGGTCGCGCCGTCATCGCTGCTCATCGTCTGGAAATCGGAGGCGGGCAGGGTGGGCAGTTCGAAGTGCGAACGGCCTGCGCGGATCGTGAGGCGCTGGTTGTCGGGCTGGGTTTCGAGTTCAACCTCTGCGCCGGCGGGCAGCTTGCGGATCACGTCGAACAAGGTCCCGGCGGGCGCAGTGATCGCCCCTTCCGCCGTGACTTTCGCGTCGGCGCTGTCGACGGCCTCGATGTCGAGATCCGTCGCGGTGAGCTTCAACTGGCCCTTGCTGGCCTGCAGCAGGACGTTCGACAGGATCGGAATCGTATTGCGGCGCTCAACGACGTTCTGCACATGCGAGAGGGCATTGAGGAGATCGCTGCGTTCAATGGTTAGCTTCATCTGTTTGTCCGTCCCTCACCGGCGCCCGGTGCGCCTGTCTGCCTGGTCATATTCGATTGGACTGGTTCGTGCCGAACGGGCTGGAGGCCCCTGGCAGAATCAGCCCGCTCTCTGGTGGAGAGCGGGCTAAGAACCCTTAAACAATCGGGCGGAAAAGCCAAGCGCCGATCCGGCGATGCCCAAGGGATACCTGGCGGTTCTAGTTTGCGCCTGCCGCCTGGAGCTCGAAAATCGCCTCGGACACACGGGCAATGTCGCCCGCCAGTTCCGGGTCGGTTGCGATATTCTTCGTCACCTTCCGGTGGGCGTAGAGGATGGTCGTGTGATCGCGCTTGCCGAAACTGTGACCGATCTGTGGAAGCGACTTGCCGGTCTTTTCGCGGCAGAGATACATGGCCACCTGACGCGGATAGACGACTGCACGGGCCTTGCAAGGGCTTTCCAGATCGCTCTTGGAGATGTTGAACACCTTCATTGTCGCACGCTTGACGAGTTCGATCGTGGGCACTTTGATTTCTCCCTGATGGCGCCGGATCACGCGGTCCAGCATGTCCATGGTCGGGGCCCGGTCACCGAAGCCGGCTTCGGTGTAAAGGCTCCAGATCGCACCGGTCAGCTCGCGGCCGGGGCCACGGATGCCCGCATTGATGCGCGTGATCATTTCGTCGGTCAGGACAAAGTCTGGATGCCCCGCTTCTATGTGGGCTGCAAGGCGCACAAGGATTTCGCGGCGCATGTCAGCGTCGGGAAGCCCCACTTCGACAGCGATCGAGCCCTTCAGCTCGGCCCGCATGCGGGGGCCGAAGCCTGTGACATCGCCAGGGGCTTCATCGCCTGCCAGAACCACCTGACCGCCATTGCCGGTGACTTCGCGGATGTTCTGGTAGAGCTCGGTCTCGGTGCCCGGTTTGCCGGCGATACGGTGCAGGTCGTCGATCAGCAGGAGCGTCGCCGACCGAAGACGCCTTTTCAGCCCGCTCGTGTCCTTGGCCTTCACGCCGTCATGATAGGCCGACATGAATTCCTCGGCCGTGAGATAGACGACGACCCGCTCGGAATCGCTGGCTTCAACCCGGTTCTTCAGCGCCACCAGCAAATGCGTCTTGCCGGTGCCCTGACGGCCATAGATCAGCGTTGTCGATGTTCCGACGGTCTGGCCTGCCGCAATCCGCTGCGCAAGCTGTACGGCTATCTCGTTCGACTGGCCGACGACCAGCGTCTCGAATGTCATCTCGGGCGCGCCGTTTGCACTGGAGGCACCTGTCGGCTTCTCGCCATCGCCAGAACCTGCGATCGCGGGCTCCGGTTGGGGCGCAGCCGCCATGTCGGCCCAGGGATCGGACACGAGATCGCGAATTTCAGCGCGCGCATTGCGCCAGCATTCGAGCCGGATGCCGCGCCGGGCAGGATCGAGTTCACGCCATGTGCGCTGGATCAGCCGCTTGTGCTCAGCCACGACGCGGTCATAGGCAAGGGGATCACGGGCCGCGATCACCATTTCACCATCGACTTCCGCAATCAGGCGCAGGTCTTCGATCCAACGGTCATAATCCGTTGCGTTCAACACGGTTGCCAGCTTTTCCCGAACTTGTGTCCAGATCGCCTGGCCTGGGAGATTATTGACTTTTTCCGTGCCCGAAAACTCTACGCCATGCTCAGAATCAAAAAGTGTATTTCGGTCCATCGCCGAGCCCCATTTTCTTGTTATGTTTAGTCCTGATCAGCAGGCACGCAACTCTCCCTCCAGATATCTATCTGGGCCCCGTAAATACTCCGTGCAGGGAGAGTTAAAAGCTGATATCCACAAGGTACCGTCAGGCCGAATTGGTGGCAAGTGTATCTTTTTGATGACGACGGGAATTGGCTGGTTGACTCTTGCGCCATGTCTTCAAAATCGCATCAAAATCAGCCGCTTATCAGGTGCATTTTTTTTGTGAGTGAGTCATCCGGCGCAATCGTTCGCGTCTGTTCTGTCAACACCCCTGATGGAAAATTGGCTGTGAAATTCCGGTCAAAATCTGCTTCTTTTTGATCCGCGTATTCAAGCCGCCCGATCCTGCATCTCTGGCCTGTCAAACTGCGCAAAAATGCTGCAACGGACCAGAATATTTTGTCGAATAAAGTAGACCATATTCCGGGCGGGCT
>NZ_LADU01000035.1 GCF_000961795.1 Hyphomonas sp. BRH_c22 | reverse complement strand
TTCAACCCGCACTTCAATTTCTTCCCCTATACGCATTCCTTCCTGCGTGCGATGCAGCCCGTGCCACAGACCCATGCCTGCCGGGATATCCAGCGCGACATTTACTATTGGGAAACGCTCGATGCCGCTGGTGCGCCGCGCATGGTTGCGGCCGAATGAAGCCGCTCACGCTGCCCGTCTTCGGACTGCTCCTGCTGACCCCGGTCATGATTGCTCTCGGCCAGGTCCTGTTCAAGTTGACCAGCGGCCGCCTCACGGCGCAGGCTGGGACACCGTTCTACACCGTCGCTTTCAACCCGATCTTCCTGCTGGCGCTTGCCATCTATGGCGCCGCCACGCTGCTCTGGATACATGTCCTGAAAACGGTGCCGTTGTCCTACGCCTATTCCTTCATGGCTTTGACCTTCGTGCTCGTCCCGCTAATGGCCGCCCTCTTCCTGAAAGAGCCGCTGACCATCAAATATGCCATCGGCGCCTGCCTTATCATTGCCGGACTTTTCATCGTCCAGTCCTGATCCGGAGACCTGATCCCGCTTGCGAAAATGCAGCATGTTATCGCGAAAGTAGCTTGAAAAGCTGTCGCCACATCATGAATGCCGTCGGCGGACCTTTGTGGGTACCGGTCTGGCGGGCTGCTGAAAAAGCCTTGTCGCACATGACGACAAAAGGTCCTTGCGCGACGCTTCGGTAACCCAGCGCTTATACCGGCGGAGACGACGAAATCGAAGCCTTGTGCGGCGCACCCCTTTGCGCTGGACCTGATCTTTGCATAACCGCAGATTGTAATATCAGCCAACAGCGACCCCGGGCCAGCGGTCATCAACCGAGGAAATCAGCCTCCTTTTTCAGCGTGTCTTGAACATAGAGCTTCACGATGAACACTGAGAGGACCACCAGAATCGGTGTGGCGAGCAGCACACCGAGTGATCCAAATAGCATGCCGAAGACGAGCACTGCGATAAGATTGAGCGCAGGCGAGATCGACGCGGTCTTCTTCTGAATAAGTGGATAAATCAGGTTTGCTTCCAACTGAGAGATCACGAGATACGCGATCGCCGTCCACAATGCGGTCATCGGCCCCACCGTGAACGCGACGAGGATACCGGGAATTGCGGCGACCAGCGGACCGACCGTCGGCACGAATTGAGCAATGCCGGCAATCAGCGCCAGCCCGATAAAAGCGGGAACACCTAGCGCCCAGAGCGTGATCGCCATAAGGACCGCGATTATCACCATGTCGACCGTGATACCGAGAAGCCATTTCTTCAGTGCACGTGCGGAAGCATCGAGCCCTTCGCCGACCCGGGCATCAATTCCCTTGGGAAGCAGCAGCAGTGCACCATTGCGGAACGATCCGGCGGACGTGGTCAGGAAAGCGGCGATGAAGAACACGAGCAAAGCAGTCGTCAGACCCGAGGCAAACGGGAGAGCATACCCGCCAGCATCCGCGAGTGCGCCTTGAAGCGAATTATCCGAATTCCCTGAGGCGATATTGTCAATTTCCGAGATCAGCCCGGCACCGAGTGGATCGGCCTGCATCGTTTCTCTTACGCGGCCCCAGGCTTCCGGCAACCGTTCGATCACGCCGGACACTTCCCCGGTCAGCTGGGCACCGAAGAGTGCAAAGACGGCAACCAGGCCACCGATCAGGGAAAAGGCCGCTATCGCCAGCGCGGCGGGACGCGGTAGCGGCAGCGGAATCAAGCGTATCAATGCATCCGCGATGCCGTGAACGGCAATTGCCAGAAGCATGGCTGCAAAGCCTAGTAACACAGCGTCGCGCGCTGCCCACAGAGCTAGCACGAGGCTGATCAGCAGCAGCGCGATAAGCAGACGGACCGTGAAGTCCGAGAGCGATGTCGGGCCGGTCAATGCGCTTGGTCCATGTGTGTCCCCCGAATCCTGCTCCAAACTTCCAGCAACGGCAGCACAGTTCGAAACCCGCGCATTCAAACGGGTTAAACATTGGTTGGTTCCCGATCTTTCAACCAAAAATCTGCCTCGAGGCGAGGTCACCCTGATCTTTCGGGTTCCTGATTGACAGTTGATCGGATCTTGCAGTGACAGCGAAATGCCTTTTTCGACTCAGATTGTCGTCTTGGTGCCATTTTCGACACGTGGTTCCGCTTTTCGACGTATCGTGGAATTGTACCTTTCCGACGATGCCTGAAAAGCAGCACACCCGCCGAGACGGCCCTCTTGGGATCAATTGTGCCCTGCCAACATTCTAATGCGGATGGAGTCGGCCATTCCGAAACGCGCAGATAGTTACTATTCCCGATCTGCCTCATGGTCGCTGACGGGGAACAATTGGATAAAAATGGTGCCGCTAAGGTGACTTGAACACCTGACCCCCGCATTACGAATGGCGTCCGGACATTGCCTTAGAGCCCAATATTCAATAATATCTGACTTCTAGTGCACCTAGTGTGATCACGACATTTCGCTCAAACTTTATTTTGTAGCGTTTTTGCGTGTCAGTTGCGTGGCAGCGCCAAAGCTTCTGGGTGTATGAAATATCCTAATTATCGTGGATGCCTAATTACTACAAACTGCTTCGGGGAAATTCCCCTCGGCCATGGAGGTAAACGCAATCGAGAATTGGACATATCTACCGTCAGAAGACATCTTGGAAGCACCTCAGCACTAAGCACGCGAATTTCAGCGCCGACTCAGGTCACGCAGGGAGCGGGTTCTCCATAAGCTGCTTGTCCCGCAAGGAGATCGAGCGCTCGTGGAAGCGATCGAGGCTGGTCCTGTGAGCGACCGATATCACCGTCGAGTCTTTCAATCGTTCTTTCATCAGGCTGTAGGCTTCCTGTTCCAACACCGGGTCTAGCTGACTGGTCACCTCATCTAGGAAAGCCAACGTCGGCCGCTGGAGCACCAGCCGGGCGATTGCAAGCCTCTGGACCTCACCCCCGGAAAGCGTGCTGAGCCAGACTATTGGCCGATCCTGGAAAGCGAGAAGATGGGCCAGGCCCAAATGGCTGAAGACTGCCACCACGTCGTCGCTGGGTATATTTTGCGAATACAACGGATACTTCAGCAGGGATTCGAGACTGCCACTCGGAAGATAAGGCCGTTGGGGAACGAACATGTGCCTGCCTTCAGGCACAGCTATTTGTCCGTCGCCATAAGGCCAGAGACCAGCGATCCCCTTCAGGAGGGAAGTTTTCCCGCTGCCGGAGCGACCGCGGAGCAATACCCATTCACCGGGCTGGACGTCAAAGCTTGCCCGATCGAGCAGGACATCCCCGCCCGGCCGGAGCAGAGTGAGATTTCTGCACGTTAACGCATCCGATCGCGAAACGGTCGAAAACTCGATGTGGCTCTCTGTTTGTTGCACTCGATCAACCGCGGCGCAAAAGCGCTGAAGCCGGTCAATTGTTGCGCTATAGCTAGCCAGCTTGGTGTAGTTCTCTACAAACCAGGATAGATTCTCGACAACCTTGTTGAGGGCGTTTGCAGTCTGAAACACTCCGCCCAGCGGAATTCTTCCGGCAAAATAGGCCGGCGCGGCGACGATAAGCGGAATGACAAGATTGGCCTGTGCTAACCCGGTAACGGAAAGCGTGACGCGTTTCGTTAGATTGACGATTTGCAGGAAATTGAACCAGACATTCTCGAAAACACCTGCCAACTCCTGCTGTTCGCGGGCCTCGCCGCGATAGAATGCAACACCTTCAGCATGTTCGCGGAGCCGCATCAGCGCGGCACGGAAATCCGCTTCGTACCTTTGCTGCCTGAAGTGAAGGTCAACCAACCGGCGCCCTATAAAATGGGTAATAGCAGTTCCGGCAACTGCATAGAGCAAGGCAATCCAGACAAGCGATCCGGGCACGGCCAGACCGAACAGAGGCACCGCATCGGAGAGCCCCCACAGCAGGACCACAAAGGATACCATCGAAACCACCGTCCCGAAGAGGCCGACCCCCATCTCCAGGCTTTCCAGGGTAAAGAGGTTTACGTCCTCGGATATGCGCTGGTCCGGGTTGTCTGTCTCCTGGTCTTCGAGTTCGAGCAGATAATAGGCTCGCTTGTTCAGATACCGGCCGACAAGCTCCCTAGTCATCCAGGTCCGCCAGCTAAGCTGAACGCGCTGCCGGAGATAGAGACCATAGATAGAGGCAAGGACATAAACAACGAGCAGCGGCGCAAACCCGATCGTCAGCACGCCCTCCTGACTAATGTCCCAGGTCAGCAACAGCGACAGGAACGCCGGCCAATCCTTCTGCTCGAGCGCATTGAACAGACCTCGCTGCCAGTATGTGAACAAGACGGAAGTGCCCACAATTGCTAGTGCGCATATAAGCGCGCCCGATAGCAGCCTGAAAGCCAGCCATCTTTCCTCACTTCGAAAATATGGCTTAGCCAACGCGAATGCAGACCTCACGGCATACACGATATTCTGCCTGCCACCACTCATGCGCACACGACCCCCTCGACCGAACATTATTTCTGTGGACCGCTCTTATGAGTTCGCGTATCCGAACCGCTCCTGAAACGACCGGAAGCGGTTTCCGATATCGTCCACAACATCCTGAGAAAGCTCCGCTTTCCACCCTCCCGCAGTGCCGGCGCGCGCATGTCCGGCCCGCAGTCGGTCGCCGATATATGTGTCCGTCTGCCCGTACGAATGGTTTATTTCGGACAAGGACGTCCGCGAGACGGCGCGCTCAACCGCTGCCTCGTCGACACCAATCCGCCAGAAACTGAACAGCCATTGAAGCGTGCCCGCAGCGTCCTGGATCATATCCTCATACCGGACGATGGGTATCGCCCGCGCGCTCAAATAATTGATCCACCGGGCAAGATCCCCGAAATGATATTGGGGATTTCCCTCCACACGCCCCAGGAAATAGCCGTAATAGAATGACGAAACGTCCGGGTACCGACTCATCTTGAAACCTGACTGGTGATCATTCCTCAGTGCCTCGTGATACCAAGAAATGACGACATCACGTAGATCTCTCACGAGTGCCACGCCACCAATCAAACTGACAGAATGATATGCCACTTCCACATCGGCGCCATGCACAAGATAGAGATGCTTGTCGGTTGATATCCCGAGAGCCTCACCGACCATAGCCATCAGCCAGATTGTGCCGGACTTCGGAAAGCTGTTTATGAAGAAACGCTCCGGCGGCAAAATGGCCTCGGGGGCCTTGTAGGCCCGACTATAGGAGACGAAACACTCCTCTACCGGTCCGCTCCGCACCAGGCTGCGCAGGTAATCGCCCCCTGGCCTGCCGCCTCGACCTATCGCTTTCAGGAATTTGAGACCATCGACGACAAACACACGCGATACAGCATCGATTTCCGGGCGCTCCGCGTCGCCGAAAACCAGAATGACATCGCTCGCCATCGGCGGCGGCGCATCCGGAATGATCTGAACGATGCCTCCGCGCCCCTCCCAAACGACATATTCATGGATTGCACAGAGAGTGATCCGGCGAAGCGTCGGGTGCACACCCACAGCTGATCTTATCCTCGCCAGGACGACATGCAGTTCATCGTCCGGCGCCACAAAATAAATGTTCATGCTATAGTTCGCCCGGTATTCACTATCCGGCTCCCGGCGCCTCCCCCAGAACTGGCCGTTCGACAGTGTTCGATTAGTTGTCCCATTTTGATGTTGCAACGCAAACGGATATTTGCAAGCATTTATTGGGGGGATGCGCTTTCCTCCTTTGGATAGATATACAGGAGCCAGAAATGGGCAAAATGACTGCTAAGATCGAGATCGCTCGCAAGGCCTTTGCAGCGGGTCAACTCGCGAACTACAAACCGCTCGCTTCCATGGGGTCAGATTCGGCTCAGGCGACTGCAACGGCCTCTTGGGGTCCGGCAATGCGCCGCTAATCCATCCATCCGGGTCGGCCATGCCCTGATCCATAAGGGGGGGCTGACCCGGGTTTCCCATGATTGATCCGGGCCGCACTTAAGGGCCTTTCAAGAAGATCTATTTCTCCCAGATGACCTATGGCCCAATTGAAATGGTTGTCCTGCAGGGCACCTCTTATTGCAATCTGAATTGCAACTATTGCTATCTTTCTGAAGCAAGTCGTCGCGATGCCAGATCAATGTCGATTGATACCATCGAAGCGGCATTCCGTGCGATTTTGAAGAGCCAATTTCTTGGACACAAACTGAGAGTAAGCTGGCATTCAGGCGAGCCGTTCGTCATGAAATCGGCCTATTACCGGCAAGCGATCACGGCGATTGACGCCCTTGTCCGGAATTCTTCCCGGGAAGATCTTCAAGTGGATTTCGATTTCCAGACGAATGGCACGCTTGTCAACGATGCCTGGGTTTCCTTCTTCAAGGAATATGAGGGGCGCGCGACGCTTGGCATAAGCTGCGACGGCCCCGCCGCCCTGCATGATCGCCACAGAAAGAACTGGTCCGGTAAGACGTCTCACGCCGCTACTGAAAATGGCATGCGGATGCTCGGCGATGCTGGCATTGATTTTGATATCACCGCCGTCGTTTCACCGGACGGCCTGGATCGACCGGATGAGTTCATTGCATATTTCGAGCCGTTTTCAGACAGCATCCGGGAGTTCCATTTCAACCTTCACGATGAGTTTTTCATCTCCTCAGGTGATACCGATTTGATTGAGAGCTATGCGGCGCGATACCAGCAGTTTCTGACGCGGCTCATCGAAACCTTGTCCGCACCAGGCCGCCGTCATCCGAAGATTCGCAACTTTTCGTCCTTCTACAATCGCCTGTTCGTTCCGGAATCCGACCGCCCGCGCTACGACGCGAGAAGCATGTGTGAGCCGTTCAAAACGGTAAGCATTGAGCTGAATGGCGATGTCACAACCTTCTACGCCGGCTTAACTCTGGACGAATGCCGCGACCTAAAAAATCTGTACGGTGACAATCTGGGGTTTGTGGTCGGGAACATTCTGAACCAAAGCCTCGATGAGATTGCCGCCTCGAGCAAACTCAAGAAGATTGAGCATGATTTCGAGACGAGTCATTCCGCATGCGAACGCTCATGTGAGTACTTTGATGTCTGCTCAGGCGGCTATAATCTGATCAAGTATCGGCGATTTGGGAGTTTCGACTCCACTGAAACACCGGAATGTAGAGTGCACGTAAAGGCCTTTGCCGACACGGTCCTTGCGCACCTCGAGGATGATCTCAACGTGCGCAACAGCGCTGCGGAATAGCCAGGTGGATGAGCGGCGAGTGACGGAAATAACCATTGCCGGCAAAGCCTTTCCACTAAAGCTCAATGCCAAAACATGTCAGAAATTGTCGGAAGCGCAAATATCGCAGGAACTCCTGCCGCTTATCCGCTCCAACGTTTATTCGATAGATGTCGACAAGCTATGCGTGTTCATCGATGGGCCGGATACGAGCTACCACAGTCTCGACCCTTACCTCGAAACGGGCCTCGAGTATTTCGGACTCAATCTGAAATTCGACAATGTCGGCCAGTTCTGGTCTGTCAAAGATGCATTTGACGTCTGCATGGAGGATAGCTGGTGCGGACGGTTTCTCGCGACCCACTTGCAGTTGCTTCCGGCTAATGGACCAGTGAACATCATACACCTGGACGACCACACGGACATGATGTCCACACTGATGGCACCCGGACGGCCACTAATTAATCCCCTAACGGATCATGAGTTCCAGCCTACAGAGCCGGCGGATTGGGACGATGCAATAATCTCCGGGGCCATAGGGATCGGCAGCTTCCTTACGTCATTTTATAACTTGGAGCGGCCCGTTCATATCATGCACCTGCGAGAGGGCCTGCCGTCGCTCGAAAAGTACCGGGTTCAACCGGCAGTCAGGACTCATCGACTGCTTGAAGAAGCGTCGTTTTTCGACATTCAATTGTCGCAGGAAACCGACCTGACCGGTTTCACACACACATACTCGTCGTCGAGCAAGATCTCCGATTTGTTGCACGACGCAAACTCCCAAAGATATGTTGTCCACATCGACCTTGATTATTTCATAAATGATTTTAACGGCAATCCTGTGGCCTCCGGCTATCAACCCAGCGCGAGCCTTCGGGAGGCTGCGGATCAGAAGATGAATGCTTTTTTCGACGGGCTGCAAGAATTCGATGTAACAATAGACCGGTGGATGATCGCAACTTCACCCGGGTTTTGCTCAGGATACCACTGGCAATATCTGATGGAAAACCTCTCGGAAAGGATCAACCGCCTTAGTTCAGCCAACTTCAAATTTAGCCAGACGTGAAGCAAGCCGTGAGCATCCATATATGCTCTCCCGCCGCAAGTTTTTTCCGCCCGTGCATCACCTTCGATCCGTAGCCGATCATCATGCCTTCCGCCGCGGTTTCGATGGCACTGGCTTCACTATTTCCATCCGCATCATAGAGAGTCAGATACAGACCTGATGTCTCGTGATCCGGGCCGGGTTCGCTTGCATCTAAGTAAAGCAGAAGCGTCACCTCACAATTATCTGCTCCGTCCAGATGCGGGCCGAGAAAATCACCCTCATCGTAGTAGGTATAACAGCTGGCGTCCTCGCAATACTTGAAGGTCCGTCCGAAAATCAATTCAAGGACGTCTGACGAGGCATGCTCTTTGAGAATCTTCTGACCAAAATCTCCAAGCGAAGCGAGCGACGAGCGATATGCGAGGTCACCGGTTCCCTCTGCTTTCTTGGCGCTGGCCTTGGCTTGGATGCACTCGCGCCTCAGCGGATCCAGAATTCCGGAAGGTATCGAGCCCCCGAGATAACCAAATCCATCGCGCGCGACACTGTTTCGGATCGCATCGATCTCTTTCTCGGAGAGACTGAAACCCACGTTCATTCAACGGTCTTCTCTTGCACGTCTTGTCGCGTCGTCACGCATAAACTAACAATTATAATAAACCGGGGCCCTCAGAAGACAACTACTAAATGGCAAATCAGAAACTCGTGCATGACAACGCCGACCACCATGTTCAGGTAGCAATTTTGGGCGGAGGACTGGCCGGTTTGACACTAGCTCGTAAGCTTGGAGCCAACGCGGATGTTATGGTGGTCGAACGTGGCGGCAGCCACCCCGGAGCAGCTGACCCGGCTTGCGCGGAAGGTGAAGCGACCGGGTTGCCCTACCCTTTTGCGGATACCCGCGATTTCAGACTTGGCGGTTCGACATCTATCTGGGCCGGCTATTGCGCCGAATTCGATGATCTTGATTTCGCCCCGCGCGACTGGGTGCCCCTGAGCGGATGGCCTATCTCGAAATCTGACCTTGAGCCTTTCAGAGACGAGGCCGCCCATCTCCTGAACCTATCCTCCGCGGACTTCAGGCCACAGAGCATTGCTAAAGGGGCTAAGAGACCTCTGCCGGTCGATCTTCCCGCGTTAGAAGTAACAGCGTGGAGGTTTGGACGCCCAAAGCTAAACATCCTCCGACAATGGCCCCTCCAAAGCGGCAAGCTGCGGGACGTCTCGATTCAAACCGGCACGCGGGTCGTCGACATCCGGCTAAGCGCCGACCACTCGACCGTCAGTCATGCCCTCTGCCTCACGGACAGCGGGAATACGTTCAGACTATACGCTGATATATTCGTTATTTCCATGGGAGGGCTCGAAAGCACCAGACTGCTTCTCGCTGCCAACTCTCAGCGGCCTGAAGGCGTTGCCAACAGCTCCGGCATGCTCGGAAAATGCTTCTGTGAGCACCCCCATCTCTCTGTCGACGGCTTTTCGATCCACCCAGACCATCCGCTGACATCCTGGGCAGAACGCGGCGTCGACACTCACGATCATCCCTTCGCTTTCTGCGTCGGCGTTCCGCAGCATGAGCAGGCGGAACGGCAACTACTCAATGCGAGGGCGCACATATATCGAACCCCACAAATGGATCTTCAAGAAACACCGCAGCTTGGAATATTTCTGGAACAATGCCCCTCCCTTTCAAGTCAGTTGTCTCTGTCAAAGAACAATGATGCCGACGGCATCCCAAATCTGACGCTCAACTGGAACATAAATGAATTGGACAAGCATTCATTCTGCAAGACGGCGCAATTCATATGCGAAACGCTCGAGGCCGCTAGCGCGGGCGTCATCAGGTCCAGACTTGAGCCAGATGCGATCACCGCTAACAAGATCCTGCACTCCAATCACCAGCTCGGGACAACGCGGATGAGCGCTTCGCGAGAATTCGGAGTTGTTGACGCGGATTGCCGCAGCCACGACCATGCCAATCTCTACGTGATAGGAGGAAGCGTTTTCTCTACGGTCGGTTGGGCGAACCCGAGCTATACGCTTGCTCTGCTTACGCTCCGCCTAGCACAGCATCTGGAAGCTGAATTGAAAGGATTTTCTTTATGACCGCAGGTTTCTCGCATATCGGGCTTTCAACGCACGATATGCCCGCGACAGTGGAGTTCTACACGAATGTTCTGGGGTTCCGTCGCGCCGCCGACCACCTCACGAAGGTGCGCGAAGGGGGGCAGTTGAGGCAGGTATACATCGATATCGGTCAGGACCAGTTTCTCGTCTTTATGGAGCCGAAGAATATTGACGGGATCCCTGGCGACTACCCCACAGGCATTAATTCTGCTCTCGGTACACCGGCGGGCATGTATCACATCTCCTTCAGGGTTAATTCCCTGGAGGAACTTGAAAACAGGCGAAACGAGTGCCTTGCCGCGGGGGTCAATGTATCCGACTGCATAGATCTGGGGCACGCCATGTCCATATTTTTTACGGACCCGAATGATCTCCAGTTGGAATTTTGTTATCACACCCGAATCTTCACGACCTCTGACCTATACCAGGAAGACGAGGCCAGTCTTGCAGTCTAGCGAAATCGATTTCGCCTATGCCGGCACTTCCATGGACGATTTGCACCAACCCGATCGCATTGCCGGGACGGACAGACCCGCACTTCGTTGCCTTAGGGATCAATTCTGCACACATGCCTTGAGCGACTGCTTCGTCGGTGCGAATTGGCCACTGACGTCGCTTACCAATCTTCAGATGACAGGTGAGAGCGTCTGGCGCTACGCGGAAGATTATCAGAATGAGCACGTATTTACATCGGCCGACCTGGAAAATATCGTCAATTCCTGATAGTCCGCAGGGCTTATTGCGATGCCTCATACCGGACTATGGAAAGCTGGCCCGTACGCCCATGAACACGGGCCAGCCATATTGCGATCTGTATATCCGGAATGGTGATGCAAGGCCGCTTTCTTATGCCTTAGGCGCAAGTTCAGATGCCCGAGAAATCGTTCCGTGATTTAAAGAACCCTGCGTTTTGTAAACGTAACAAGGTCGCCCGATTCCTCAATTTCTACCATGTAATCAGGCAAATGCTGTCGCTCCGCCAGCTCCCTGACCAGAAACCGGAATTGCTTTATCGGACTCCTTGATCCGGTCTTCTTGTAGAGAAGGTGCACGCTGATGCGCCATTGCGCCTGCAGGCCACAATGCTTGCGGGCAATTTCATAGAGCCTTCGCTCAATCGGCTTGCGTAGCCTGAAATAATCAGAATGCATGCTCAGCACTTCATTAGCCGTCACGGCATTGAATAGCCAATCAGAAAGCGTGATGCGCATTTCCATGACCCGGCCATCACTGCCATCAGCTCGTTCTTTGCGTTTTACATAAGCACTGTCCACGAGCCCGAACCAGGCATCCTGTTTCTCACCACCTGTTCGGATCGATGTGCGCAGGCGCGTCCCAGTCAGCCGGTCAAGCGCTGCTTCCAGCTGGTCATAGTCGCCGCCCCCTGTGTGCCGATTGGCAAAGACAAGGAAAGACCGCGCACTCAGTCTGAGCTGCCGGCTGATCGGTTCGCCGTGATTCTTGGCCGCCATGAGCTGACTGATGGCAAATATCAGGATGTCCTTGTCATAGATCGTCGCCATGCCCTTGACGCTCGGCGTCACGGTGAGGCGCTTGTCGCCATTGACGTATTCCCTCACGCTCAGGTCCGGTTTCTTCGATAGCGAAAAAACGGGATGCTCCATGCTGGCTATGTCATTCTTGAGCACACAATCGGCAATATCGCAGATGAACAGATCCTGCTGCGGGTGCCGGACTGGTAAGAGGCTCGTCTCGTTCGGGTTATCAGAAACCATGACCTCGAGTATTCGGGTTTTCAGAAACCCTGTCGCGCTTCGGGTTATCAGAAACCGGGATTCGCCTGCTCGGGTTGTGTCCAATCTGCGACAGAGCCTGGGGATAAATTGCCTGTCAATTCGGGTTATTAGAAACCGAAATTCGGGTTATCAGAAACCAAAGTTCGGGTTATCAGAAACCGTCCCAACACCGATCTCTTTTGTTTGCGGGTGCTCCACGTTCAGTTCCACGCCCTTAACTCTTACTAACTAATAATAACTCTTATTATTGGTCCTGTGGATTGTGGGGATAAGTCTGCCAATTTCAGCTCTTACGTTTAGTCTCACAAGACGTTCGCCCCTGTGGATAAATTTTAAGAAGATTTCCTGTCTGGCTGCGCCAGACCAAATGGAACGCGCTTCGCGCGTGAGGAATTTCACGCCCCTCAGCCCTAAAGGGCTTCGCCCCGTGGCCACCCACTCTTGGCTTTTGAAGGGGTAAAGAGCAAACTGGTGACCCAGTGGCGCACGATGATTTGGCGCTGTAGCCGCCTCAACGCTGTGTAGGAGCTGTTTAATTGCTCTGAACACGCCGACACACATCTGATGCCCTCAAAGGCCTGAAACGCGCTTACACAGCGTCACCGAAATACTCAGACCTCCACCAAAGAAGCGCGTGCTCGGGCATCGAAATTGCGGTCTTCGCCAGGCCACCGACAGCCGGCTGTTACCCCCTGCCGCAGCCTGCCGCAAGGCACGGCTTTGCCTCTTCGGCCCTGCGCCAGCCCCCGGCACGGTGTCGGGACACAGCCTGCGACGGCCAGGCTCCGAAGAAGCGCGACTATTCTGTCCGCGAAACAGGCGGCCAGTCGAATTGGCTGACCCATTTATCGTCCTGAGGCAAATCGTATTTGCCAGTTGACTCACTGTGCCCAGGAAACATGAAATTCTTTGCTTCTCTCGACCCCAGAGAGAGGAGCACGGCGCAGCGTTTCTTTACCGATGTCTGCAAGGGCAGAAACAAATTCATCGCCCGCTCGATGGCAAAACCGTGGTCCCTCGGATCGGGCTTGTCGCTCCAGAAGTAGGAGCAATTGATCCCCTTGCCGCCCTCTTCGGGTTTCAACAAATCAATGATCGTCTGGCACTGCTTGCGGCCATCCTCGATCCGGCCCTCATGATGTAGCTCTTTGAGATAACACAAGCCGACATAGACTATGGCAGCGCTCTTAAGCGGCGCCGTCTTGAGATGCGGGAAAGACTGCGCCGATGCGTAAGATACGCGCGACTTGAAGTCGGCCAGCGTCGACGCGTCAGGTATGCGTGCAGACACGGGACGCGTGCTCGCCGCTTCAGCCCCCGGAAACGGAATTGTCATATTGCCTCACTCACCGCACAAACAGAAATTCTGGAAATTTCCGAAAAGCCCCGATAAACCGCAATAAAATCAATCGGGAAACAATTTGTCAATGCAGACAACGTATCAAAGGATTCACAACCGTATTTAAATATCTTTCTGGAACAATAAGTAAAATGGGCGTATATTGAAAAGTAAAGGATATCCTATGCTTAGAAGAATGACGCACAGAATACGCGATTACTTGAGTACTTCTTCAGATGAAGATATAAGCGAGCTTGAAGCGCAGCAGAAAAAACTCGAGCAGAGCGTCAAAGAACTCCGCGAAAAGCTGCAGGTGCTGGACGAAAGTACTCAAGAGAGATTCGATGAACCTGATCGCGACTGCGGCCCCTCTATTCTCCACTGATCTCAGTGACTGGACCGTCACAGTGATCGCTGGCGGCGCTTTGGGCTTCTGCGTTCGAGAAATACTTGGCGCGATCATCGTTGGCTTTTGGCACTACCTGACCCGTCCATTCTTGCGTCGGCTCTCAAGTTACCGAAATCGCCAGATAAGAATACGCGACCTTCAGCAAAAGCAAATCCAGCTCGCCCAGGAAGTTCAGCAACTTCGCCAATTGGCCGAACGGCTTATCAGTCAGCGGGACGATTACATCCAGCGCTGGATCCGCGCACAACAGTCGATTGCCTCACACACGCGGCGCTTGCCCGCCGGCGCGGGTCAGGATGTGGCGCCAGGCGCCGAAGCGGACGAACAAGCGCAGACCGCGGCAATCGATTCGACCAGCGATGAATACTTGCGCTCAATACATTTTATCAGTACAAAGAGTAATAATCTTTAGAAACAAGAGGATGCAGTACGACGTGGCAGGCCGCGCCCCCACTAACCGATTCAGTCCCGTGCCCTGGCCGCGCGGGGGCCTCGTCGAGCGGCTATATATCAACATCGCCAAGGGCCATGCGGACGTCTACATCCATCAGAAACCCTGGCCACGCCAACCTCAAAATCCCAACTGGCGCATTGAAGTCACCGGTATTGACGGCCGGCACGCTCTTGAAACGCGGACCCGTATCCGAAAAGCCTGCGAGGAAACGGCCCGCGATTATCTCGCTCTCTGGCTGGTCGAAGAGGCGCCCTTGCTGACCGTCGCAACGGCCACGTGGCCAGAACTTGTCCGCCTCGCCACCGAAACCCGCTATCGCACCCTCAGCCCCTACCAGAAACGCCGCACTGCCTCGAAACTCTCCCGCAAGCCGGGCGCCCGATCCTATCCGGCGCCGGCTCGAACCAGACGCGCAAAAGAGACCAAAGCACCGATGGCAAGGATGGATCTCGATTAGTCGAGCCTGTCGGCAAATTCTGCATGCGCCTTGGCCACATCCAGAACAACCGGCTGGGCGCCGCGCGCAACACAGACCATTTTACCCGCCATGTCTGGCTTGAAAAAGTCCGCCACATCCACAGCTGGCACGCGCTGATCGCGCATCACGTCATGCTTCGTGCCCCAAAGCTTGACCAGATATTCCGCTGCGTCGGTGTCGAAGGACAGGAAACTGGTCACCGCCGGACTGTTGATCAGCACACCCGCCTTGGCATAGGTCGCCCGGATCTGGGCGAGATCCTGGACAAAGCCCCAAACCCGAACCCGGGCCGAGCGTCCGACTTCGATCGCCCGCAAGACTTCCGGGAAATCACCCAGCTGCGGCAGCTCATCGAGCAGGAACGTCACCGGCATGTCTGGCCGCGCGCCAGCAAATTCCATCAGGTTTTGTAAATGCTGGCCGATCATGACCCGCAGGAGCGGTTTATAGGCATCAAGATCCACCGCTCGCACTTGCACGAACAATTTCGTATCGCGCTCGCGCAGGTCGGACGGGGTCCAGTCGCTACGCTGGGTCGCCTCCCTGACCTCATCCGACATCAGCATGTCCATCAGCGGACGAATACCAAGCAGAATGCTTTGCCACATTTTGCCGGACACACCGTCTTCGCCAGTGACCAGTTGTGAGAGGCCAGCGATTTCGTCGGCCAGGTCATCAAATCCCCTGCCCTCAGCAACATCCAGCATCGTGTTGAAGCGCTCTTCCGGATTGCCACGCGCCCGCTCTCCCTCAACAAGGCCGACGCCCCCCTTGATGGAGCGCATCACGTCATGCAGCGTGGCGGCCTCCCCCCGTTCCAGCTTCACGACGCAGGCATGGCAGGTCAGCAAGGTTCGGGCATTGCCGAGCCAGGGGCCGGTCCCGCCCGTCTCGGCCGGCAGGAGCAATTCTGCCAGCTGGGCGGCCTTGCGCCACAGGCCCTTCGGTTCATTCGGCAGAAACGTCATCGGGTTGTAGCAATGCGCGCCGGGATGCCCGTCAATCAGGGAGAATTGCAAAACGCGGACGCCACGTTCTGTCAGATCGCGGCGCGTGCTTTTCAGAAGCTCGCCCTTGATATCGAGCACAACCATGGAGTGTGTGCCGGTCAGCAAGGTCGGGATGACCTGGCCTTGTGTCTTACCGGTCCCCGGCGCACCGATGGTCAAGAGGCTTTCGTCACCGAGAAAGGTGACAGGCTGACCATCCTTGACGCCAATAAAGACGGCTGCATCCGATTGAGAGCGATCTTTTGGCAGATAATCGATGACGCCGCGCATGTCAGCGCCCTTGCTGGCGGATGTTTCTGACACTAAAAGTTCACCCACGAGGACGCGGACTGATGGCAGGTCATGCCGGGCCGCAACATCCCGTGCTCGCTCGATCAGCTGGCGCAGCGCGCCTTCATAATCGGGAACCCGCGCATTGAGATAAGCATGAATGTAGTCCGGTGAGCGGGGGCGGATCTCGGCATGCTCGGCTTCGTCATCCAGCTTCAGCCGGCACTTTCCACCCCCCCATGCGATCAGCGACTGATAGGCCAGCTGGGTCAGCCGGTCATACGCAGCGAGATCCCCCAACACTACCGCAGCATAGAGCGCGACTTTCTCAATTTGCGTCAGAGACGCCACGCTGCGGGCCGCCTCAGCATGCAGAAAATCGACCGCGGCTGCTTCAATTGGAGCGCGCGCAAGTCGATAGGCTTCAACCGCCCCGAAATCCGAATTGATCGGCGCCTCCGCCGATAGCCCTTCTCTCGCCAGTAGAAATGAAAACATGTCCGCGCCCACATTCTCACTATCGAAGATCACATCGACATAGGCCCGCACCGGATGCCGCAGTTCGACATCGCCAGGTTCAAAAACCCGCTCGCGCGCGGCGGCCAGCAAAGCGCGTGCTGCCTCATCCGTCATCTGCGGGGCGCTTTCCCTTTCGGGCGCGGCAATCGTCAGCGGCGCTTCAGCTTGCGCCGGGCGTTCACCGCGAACGGCGGCCGCCATGTCTGCATTCATTCTCCCGATACGCTCCGCCGGCAAATATTCATTCAGGCCCGGAATATCCGGATAGTCTTCGTATCGCGGTTCGCCGCCGGCCAGAATAGCGGCGACTTCGGACGCAAACGGCTCGTTGCTGGCGCCGTACTGGCGCGCGCGAACGACATCCGCTTCAAGATCCGATCGCAGCGTCCGCAGCAGGCTGGGCAAGCTGCGGGATAGAACCTCATGTTGAAGATTGTTCGATATTGAATCGAGCCCGCCATACTCGACCACGGTCACCAAGATCTGTTTCTGTAACCGTGCCCGAACGGCTGCGCGGTCATTTTGAAACTTCGCGAGATACAGTACCGCCGTCAGGTATCGGCGCTTCTCTTCGGGAATACGCGCGACAGGCGCGCGAAGCGTTGTCGATTCCAGCGACACCAATGCTCCGGCAGCACTGCCGCCGCCAATGGCCCCGCCACGGGCTCTGGCTGCGTCCATCGCCCGGTTTATGTCCGACCGCAAGTGCGACCGGGTGATCCCGCCCTGATCAAGATCAATCGACAGGTCTGCATCCAAACGGCGCAACCGATAGAGATAACTGTGCGCCCAATCGATCTGATTGAGCGCTTCAATCAAGTGCGTTTCCTGTGCACGTACACGAGCAAGAAGTTCCGTTGTCTTCCCTTGGCCGATCTGCCTGAGCGAAAACAAATCCAGTTCTGCAATCTCATCAGGTTCGGGCAATTGGCCGAGATCCAGAAGGTCCAGCCCATAGTCCGCCTTGATCATCTCATAGTGATGGCGAAAATTGCACAGATCCGTCAGATCTCTTACCAGGGCTCGCCTTTCAAGCGCATCCTGCGCATCTCTGGTTTTGTCCTGAACAAATTTTGCCGCACGCCCAAAGAGGCTTTTATCGTCCGCCACCCATCACCCCGCTTTCCAACCTGAAAGCGAGAAAATGTTCTGAGTCGTTTTGCAAGGTCCAGTTTAAAATGCCCGCGCCACAAAAAGTTCCGAAATGCACGGAATTTGTGCCCAAACCGCGACTGTACATGTCGAACAAGATCACCAGATTACTAGTTCACTGGTTTGCAAATCGACTTATCGAATGACATTCATTCATGAATAGTCCCCGGCTTACCTGTCTTGAGAAGCCCCCTGCCGGGGGTGGAGGCCGGGTCAAGGCCGAAGAGGCGAAGCCGTGCCTTGAGGCGGACGCAAGCCCTGGCATTCTGGCGTGAGATAGGTTCGCCAGCCTTGCCCCCCTGTTTGGTAATTTCGGAAGCTGTCACAGCCGCGCCCTGGTGCAATGGCCTGCCCGCTTAAACGTGTTGGCCATGCTCCAGTCCGCTGAAAGCTGTGCCGGTCGCCTCCCGAACAAACAAGGAGGCAAAGCCCATGACAAACCCGAACGCCAATACAATTGCCAGCCAGAACGATGCCTTCCGCCATAGCATCGCGGCGGATCTGACGACCGCCCCCCAGACCAATGCACCAAGCGGTATGGTCGTCATGACCCAGCAGGTTGCTGGCCTTGGCGCAGCCCGGCAACTCGCCCTTCTGCTCGTGGTGCGTAACTATTCCACATTCACTCCTGACAATGACCCTCACGGTGAGCGCGACTTTGGCGCCATCGATCTGCATGGCGCCAAATGGTTCTGGAAAATCGACTACTATGCTGACGCAGATTGCGACTGGGGCAGCGAAGATCCGAGCGATCCGGCAAACTGCTTTCGCGTCCTGACCGTCATGCACGCCAGCGAATACTAGCCGTAAGCCCCGTCAGTTTACGCTGGCGGGGCTTTTCATAAGGCCCCTGAGACAGGAGCCAAATGATATATGACGACACCCAAAGATCCGCACAGCGTGCACCACCTGACCTGGCAGGGCATCGAGATTGAAGTCACTTTCTGTCCCGTCCGCTGGGGGCAGATTTCACATATCGAGCTTCGCGCCACCGATCCTGAGCGCGCTCCGTTGCCGCTGACCGAAACCGGCTACCTGTCGCATTTCTTTGAGCTTGGCACGATCGAAGCGAATGGCGGCAATGTGATCGCCCAAGTGACCGCATGGCTCGATGAAGCCGCTCAGAAGCCCGAATGGCTGGCGTATCAAGCCGATCAGGCCCAAGGCGATCTCTTCAAGTAACGGACTTGGTGTTCAATCTCGCGCGGCTTGCCTTTGGCCCGGCAGGCCCGCTAACCTTTCTTGAAACCAGTCCGGGAATTTTCTGATGAAACAACCAAAACAAACACGCCGCGCCAAAGCAACGACGCCCGCTGAAGGGTATGTCTCCAGAGCGCCGACCGAAGCCGATATCGCCTTCGGTCACACAATCCGCAAGGAGCGCATGGCGCAGGACATGACGCTCGCCGAGCTGGCCGCCGCTTTGGGGCTTTCACACCAGCAATTGCAAAAATACGAAACCGGCACGAACCGCGTATCAGCCGGGATGGTCCTGAAGATCGCTGAAGCGCTCAATCTGACCCTTGATGAGCTTTTCGCGGCCAGCCGGGTCGCGCCGCGAACGACCTCTCCGGCGCTCGCCAAGTGCGTCCGCTTACTTGGCCAGTTCGATGATACCGAACTCTCCCGCGCCTATTCCGTTCTGTGTGCCCTCAAGACTTGAACCGATAGCCTGCGGCGATCGTTGGGGCCGCTTCAGTGTGCCTCCCCCATCACACCGCCCGCTCGATATTGTTGAGAATGCCCCTCGACCTGCTGGCTGCGCCGGCCTTGTCGGCGCAAACTGATCAAAACTGCAGGAACATGGATGCCGAATCTCAAACACACCTTTTCAATTCGTTTTGAGCGCTTCGCGGAACGCCATGCCGACCAGTTCGGGCACATCCTGCTCATTGGCGTGGCCGTTGGTCTTGGCTTTTTCGCTGGCCTCGCTGTCGGGCACTATGTGGCCGTCAATTTCGGTCCCATGGATAGCTTGCCCTCATAGGTGCCTTGTTTTCAAGCATACCAGTTAACTAGTCGTCTAGCCTGCTTGTTGACTTCGTGACACTGGCGCGGCCGGCCTCCGCCGCAATGGCCTGCCCGCTTAAACGTGTTGGCCATGCCCCGAAGCCCTCGACGCCGCGCGGCGCGCTCTCCGACAACAAGAGGAGGCAGACGCCATGACAAAAACCAGAAAGCCAAACTTCAAACCCGCCTACAAGCGCTCCCGCTCCACGCGCCAGGATGTCGTGATCTATGTCGGGGCTGTCGCGTTCCTGATCGGGTATCTCTTCGGCACCGGCTTTTTTAGCTTCAGCATCGGCTGACCCTTGTGCCCTTCGCGTCACAGCCTGCACGGCCAATTGCGCCGCGCGGGCGTATTAGCGTGGCCGTCGCGGCTCGCGCGGCGCAGGCTTAAGAGGAACAGGAGGAACACGCTATGGCGGAAAAGAAGACCACACCCCCAACCCACCGCTTGTTTGTGGTGAAAGAGCGCAAGGGTGCGAAAGACTACTGGATGCAGATCGGTGCGGCCTGGCCGCACAAATCCGGAACAGGCTTCAATATCAAGCTGGATGCCCTGCCGACCGATGGCGAGCTGGTGATGCTTGACAAGAGCGAACAGCCGGACACCGAGACTCAGCACTAAGCCGCTTGGCGCGGCTGGCCGGTCCCTGCCCCATCATGGGCAGTCCCGACCCTCGCCGGAGGGTAGGCTTGCACGCCTTCCGGCATAGCCCGCATGCCCGCGAAGGCCTGATCCAAATCATGACGAAGAATACCGGATACGGCACAGAAACATGCTTGCGACGGAGGAGTTGGCAAGATATGTGTTTGTACCCTATAATAGGGTACAAACACCACGGAGAATTCGTCCGCATGCGCTCCCTCAATCTCCTTATCCTGCGCCTGTGCAGCGGTCACCCCTCTTGCGCCGGGGAGGCGCCCACACATGCCGCGTAAGGGCTACCGCAAACCCGACGCCGAAGCCCGGCGTTCGATCCTGCGCGTCTATCTGACCCCGGCAGAACGCGCGCATATCGACTCATGTGTGGCGCGCCTGGGCGGGATGACGCTCGCCGATTTCGTGCGGCGGCGTGTCATGTCCTATCCCGTGCCCAGAGCGCGAACTGCCGACGAGGCTGAACTGATCCGCGCCCTCCAGAAAGTCGGCACGAATCTCAATCAGCTCGCCCGCAGCGTCAACACCGGCCATGCAATCGAACCAACCGGGTTCCAGGCAGCGATTGATGAGCTGCGCAGCGCCTTGTCAAAAATCGCGATCGGCCGATGATCGGCTTAGCCTCACGCGGGAAGAGTTTTGGCGGCCTGACGGGCTACTTGCTGGCAGGTAGCGACCGCAAAACGCCCGAGCGTGTCGACTGGGTTGCAACCCGCAATCTCGCCTCCGACAATCCGGATGTGGCGCCCCACATCATGAAAGCCACTGCCGCACAGTCCAAACGCGTCCAGAAGCCCGTCTATCACCTGATCATCAGCTGGGATGAAACTGACGCCCCGGAGCCATCGCAGATGGCGGACGTCATGGACAAGTCCCTGGAGCGGCTTGGCCTCTCAGAGCATCAGGCGCTCTATGTGGCGCACAATGATACTGGCCACAAACATCTGCACGCCATGATCAACCGCGTGGATGAGGAGACCGGCAAGGCCTGGGAAGGCAAGCATGACCGGCATCTCTTGCGGGACGTCCTGATCGAGCAGGAACGCGAATATGGCTGGCAGGAGACCCCGAAACGGTCGCGCGGCAAGCAGCGCTCCAAGACCAAGCAGGAATTGGCCATAGCGACACGCGAATCGCGCGATCCGGGACGTCACATGGGCAAGGAGCGGTCGAAGAAACTGCGCGCAGACCTGCGTCATTCTTTTGAGACCTCGGTGGACTGGGCAGACCTCGATGAGCGCCTGAACCGGCGCGGGCTGGATCTGAAGACATCCGGCAATGGAATTCGTGTTTTTGATGGTGGCACCTACGCCAAACTCTCCGAAGTCCTTCCACCCAAGATGAACGCGAAGAAGCTGCACAATAAATTGGGGGATTTTGCGAAATTCCAGGAGAAACGGGAAAGCCGGCGCATGGGATCCAAGCTGAAGCGGAAGCGAACCCGCAAACGCGCGCGGGAAAGAGACCTAGATGACTAGTACACTAGTCTCCAAGTTTCTTACTCAACCAGTCAGCAAGCCTCTGTTTATATGAAGTTCCGTGCGTCTTGAGCAATTGGGTGAGAACCCTGAATGCAAACACGGCAATCACGACCACGACAATTGTGACAGCAAACATCGCAGCCCCATTGTCAGCCTCTGCCTGGAATTGGAAATTCAGTTTCAACATAGCCCTATTTAGACCTCCGCAAATTTCTGGCGCCCATGCACCGACCCAGGTTCTTCAACACCGAGGCGATAGGGCCGATGCCGCTAGCCACAACGCACTTAGGCTACACCGCCCTAGGGGGACGCCGGGGGAACGCCCCGTTTCGCACCTTTTTGGACGTGTAAACTGATGGGGGGGTTGAAACGGCCCTTGCGAGCCCTACACATTGAAAGCATTGGGAATTTTATTCCAATGCGAACCATCAACTCCACATTCGCAAAGGAGAATACTCATGGCAGACAAGCCTGAGCTGCGTGCTTTCACGGTGAATCAGTATGGCAAGGGGGCAGACCGCACGACCCGCTGGACGGAGATCGGGGCGGCCTGGCGAACCCAGAATGGCAATTTGCGGATTCAGCTCGAAGCCGTGCCAGTGAATGGCCAGATAATCCTTCTGCCTCCCAAGACAGACGATAAGGACGATGCTGCAAGCCAACAGGCCGAGCTTCGCGAACCCTGACAGGCCGCGAAGACAAGAGACGAAAGAAGCCAGGGCTTACGCGCCTTGGCTTTTTTCTTTTGTATATCTGTTTGTGGTTGTGTCACTCTCGGTAGAATAAAATGGGATCTCCGATCTATGCACCTGAACTTTAACGAAATCCGTGCCCGGGCAGCTACCTTTGCCGCAGAATGGGAAGGCGCAGGTTATGAAAAAGGCGAGACCCAGTCGTTCTACAACGATTTCTTTGAGGTGTTTGGCGTAAAGCGGCGATCCGTCGCTCGGTATGAAGAACACGTCAAAAAACTGAACGACAAGACGGGCTTTATCGACTTGTTCTGGCCTGGCGTACTGCTTGTCGAACAGAAAAGTGCAGGCCGAGACCTGACACGCGCCTATGACCAGGCCGGTGAGTATTTTGACGGCCTAAAAGAAACCGACCGCCCCCGGTTCATTCTTGTCAGCGACTTTCAAACTTTTGAGCTCGTTGACTTAGACGAGCGCGAACACGCATCGTTCACGTTAGCAGACCTTCACAAAAACGTAGAAAAGCTCAGCTTCATTTTAGGTGTTCAGAAGCGAAGTTTCAAAGACCAAGACCCTGTGAACATCAAGGCAGCAGCACGTGTCGGAAAATTGCATGATGCACTTGAGGACAGCGGCTATACCGGACACGATCTGGAAAAGTACCTTGTCCGACTGGTTTTTTGTCTTTTCGCGGACGACACAGGTGTTTTCGAGCCACGCGGGATGTTCCTGGATTTCCTTGAAACTCGCACCAGCGAAGATGGTGCTGACTTGGGAGGCTGGATTGCTAAACTGTTTGAAGTGCTCGACACACCGCATGATAAACGTAGCTCAAATCTTGATCACGAGCTGGCGCAATTTCCGTATATCAACGGCGCTCTATTCTCAGGTGCGACCAGAATTCCTGACTACAACGCGGCGATGCGAGAAGCACTCATAGAGGCTTCAGCATTCGATTGGTCCCCCATCTCGCCTGCTATTTTCGGCTCTCTGTTCCAGTCGGTCATGAACCGTGAGGAGCGTCGCAAAGCCGGAGCACACTACACGACCGAGAAAAATATCCTGAAAGTAATCGGCCCGTTATTCATGGACGAACTGCGCGCCGAATTTGACCGTATCAGCGTTCTAAAAATTGGTCGCGTTCCTAAACTGCAAGAACTACAAGACCGGTTGGCGAGCATGCGGATTCTCGATCCAGCGTGCGGCTGCGGGAATTTTCTGGTTATCGCCTACCGCGAAATGCGGTTACTCGAAATCGATATTCTGCAAGCAATGTATACTGGTAGCAACCAGCTGGTCCTGGATGTCGCTGCTCTGTCCAAGGTCGATGTTGACCAGTTTTCTGGAATAGAAATCGGTGAGTTTGCGTCCCGCATCGCTGAGACAGCGATGTGGATGATGGACCACATTATGAATAACCGGCTATCGCTCGCTTTCGGCAAGAGTTATCTGCGCATCCCGCTAAAAAAGTCACCGCATATCATTCACGCGAATGCGTTGGATGTAGATTGGTCAAAAGCCATCGCTCCGGAAAAATGCACGCACATCCTCGGAAACCCGCCTTTTATTGGTCACCAGTGGCGAGAGGACGAGCAGCAAGCTGACATGCATCGCATCTGGGGCACTAAGGGGCAGGGCAATCGGCTGGATTATGTAACATGTTGGTTTCGCAAGGCCGTGGATTTTGCGTCGACCAACCAGAAAGTCCGAATCGCCTTTGTTGCGACTAATTCCATTAGCCAAGGCGAGCAGGCAAGTATTCTCTGGTCATGGCTCTACCCACAGGGAGCACATGTATTTTTTGCCCATCGCACCTTTCAATGGGAAAGCGAAGCGGCGGGAAAGGCGGCCGTACACTGCGTTATTGTTGGCCTGACCTTTCAAAAACCTGACAAATGCGTGCTCTATGATTATCCCGATATCAAGGGCGAACCAGTCTCGCTAGACGTGTCGCGGATCAATGCTTATTTAGTCAATGCGGAACATATTATCGTACCTGCGAGAACTAAAGCTCCTCAAGGTTTTCCAAAATTACACCAAGGGAGCAAACCTGCTGATGGCGCGCGACTAAAGGATGCAGATGGAAAGTATATAACCACCAGCAACCTTATTCTAGATGAAGAAGAACGAAATAGGATAGTGTCGCAAACCCCAACCATAGCCGAATGGTTGCGCCCGTATGTGGGTGGTGACGAGCTACTAACGGGCAAATACCGCTGGTGCCTTTGGCTTAAAGATATTCAGCCTGCGGACATAAAAGCGTCCTCCGAAATCCAAAATCGTTTGGCGCGTGTGAAAGCTGGACGCCTTAAAAGTCCGACCGCAAGCGTTCGAGAGTATGCAAATACGCCTTGGCTATTCACTCAAGATCGTCAACCCAAAACTGACTATATTGCCGTTCCAGAAGTCTCATCAGAAAAGAGAGATTATATTCCATTGGGCTTTTTGAAGTCTAATGTCATTGGAAGTAATAAGTTGCTTGTGATGCCCGGCGGAGAAAAATGGCTCTTCGCTCTTATGAGCTCTGCCATGCATATGGCGTGGGTGCGTACAGTCGCGGGGCGACTAAAAAGTGACTATAGTTATGCCCCCACCGTCTATAATTCTTTTCCTTGGCCAGCCATAAACGACGCCGACAAAATAGCACTTGAGAAGGCCGCAATTGGCATACTGGATGCTCGAAAGGCTTCGCCTACCGCCTCCTTAGCAGATCTCTACAACTCGAAATTAATGCCGGCCATGCTGCGCAAAGCCCACCAAGCAAACGACAAACTCGTTGAGCGGCTTTACCAAAAGAATGGGTTTAAGACCGAGCGTGAACGCATTGAACATTTATTTGCGCTGTTTATCGAACGGCAGTCCCCTATTGAAAAAGCGTCCAGCGCGAAAAGTAAGACACCAAAGAAACCGACCGAAGGTTATCGTTGATCCATGCCAACGAAGAAGCCACATGTTACACGAACCCATGGCCCCATCCACTTTGAGGATCTAGAACCTCATAGGTTTGAAAGTCTGGTCCGCCAGCTAATTTACGACTTCCGCAGCTGGCAGGCAATCGAGGCGACAGGCGCGTCTGGCAGCGATGATGGATTTGACGCACGGGCATGGGAAATTTCTTCATCCGCTTCCCTGACTGAAACCTCAAATGATGATGAGCAAGATGATCCTCCGCATCCTATGGCAGGTCGCCAGTGGATGATCCAATGCAAGCGCGAGCGAAAAATCGGTCCTTCCGCAATTGAGAAAATCCTGTCGGACGTTCCCAGCGTTACGACTCCCTATGGATACATTCTTGCCGCCTCTACGACCTTCTCCAAACGTTCCCACGATACCTTTCGCGACACACTGCGCGCAAAAGGCGTTATGGAATTTTACCTTTGGGGTAAAGAAGCACTCGAAGACATGCTCTATCAGCCGAAAAATGACAGGCTGCTCTTCGCCTACTTTGGAATTTCACTCATAATGACTCGTCGAAAGCTGACAACAGAAATGCGGGCATCCGTATCTGCAAAAAACAAGCTCATAAAAAGTCTTTTATTACCTCTGCAGGGCGAATTCTTCCAAGAACTTTTGCTACGAGATATTAATGCCGAACAATATCCAGAGGAAAGTGAATATCCAGACTTTGATACCAATCCGCGGTGGGTCCAACGGCGGGCAGTTGCCCACCATCCGCATGGATTGGAGTTTCACTTCAGAAAATTTCATGCCTTCTTTGATAGAGATAAGAAGGAATGGGACTATTCAGAACTTGTTGACCTGATTAATCGGCCCGAAGAGACCGATGACTGGGCAACCTTCAGCGAAACATCTGAAAAAGTTTCAAACTGTATGTTTGGCAAGCCTCGCGCATTTCAGGGCGCATTTAATCTCTACGGTATTATTCCGTATCGTGACATATTACTCATCGATACTGAGGGGGACGCCAAGTTTCCAATCCCACACCTCTATCTCGAAATGGACAAGTATGCTTCCCCCTACTCAATCACTTTAGCCGGTGCGGAGATTGGACAATTTCGCTTCCATCCTGATGATAGCTGGACGCGGATAAAGTTCTTCCCAAAAAAGATTCCCACACAAAGTATCAGACAAAGAAAGCCAATTACGAAACCTCTTGAACTTCCGGCTTCCCTGACCTCTGCCATCTCAAAACATGAAAAGGGAGCCGATACGCTCTACTTTCCGACCGACGAGCAAAACCACTTTCAATTGGGCAGTGTGCATAAGGTTTCAACTTCTGGAACCAGTTCGGAAGATCTTTTTGTTCGCGTTACAGCACTACTGGAATGTACGTTCCAGAAGTATGCTGAGCATCTGAACGATACCTGGTCAGCCACGCAAGCCGTCACTCGCCAACTCGGTCGCGAGCCGGCCGCCGAAGAAATTCTGAACATTGTCGAGATTGAGCGGGCCTACGCGTGGCAGTGGGACCAATCTCGAAAACGATAGCCCTCAAAACTTAGGAGTTTTGAGGGTCCAGATGACATGTTGATTTTGTTGGGCATTTTGCCCTTCAAAAATCGCCCTCAAAAGTCATACGCTTTGCGCTCTGGACTTGTATGTCATTTGTATTGACAATTTGGCTTGTGGTCCCCATTATAAGATCCATAAAGGAGCCCACCCCATGACCGCCCTACGTCGTGACCGCCAGATTCAGATCCGCGCCCCGCTTACAGCGCAGGTGCTTATAGATCGTGCTGCCGCAGCGGTTGGTCTGTCGCGGTCTCAGTTCATGCTCGAAACCTCCATCCGTGAAGCAGAAAACACCCTGCTGGACCAGCGCGCGTTCGTGTTGGATCAGGATCAATGGGCTGCGTTCGAAACGGCTTTGGATGCGCCGGTTAAGACCGATAAGCTGGACAAGCTCCTGAACAGTCCCACACCCTGGAAGGTGTGATAGACTGTTTTCGTGACGAAATTAAATGCCCCGACCCTTCTGACCGCCGACCATCAGGTTGGCGGTTTTGAGTCCAGCAAGCCCAGCCTTGATGACTGGCTGAAGCGTCGCGCCCTGAAAAACCAGACAGAAGGCGCCAGCCGGACCTATGTCGTTGCGAGCGATGACGGCAGTGTACAGGCCTATTACGCCCTTGCCGCCGGTAGCGTTATGCCGACTGAGGCAACCGGCGCGGTCCGGCGCAACATGCCTTCCCCCATACCTGTTGTCATTCTGGCCCGCCTGGCAGTGGTCAAGTCACGACAGGGAAACGGCATCGGCCCGGCATTGCTGAAAGATGCCCTACTGCGGACAGTTGCAGCAGCTGACACAATCGGCATTCGGGCCATGCTGATCCATGCGCTCGATGAAGAGGCCGCCGCCTTTTATGAGAAATACGGGTTCGCTCGCTCTCCTATCGACGACCTTGTCCTCATGCTGCCCCTCAAAGCCGTCAAGGAACGCCTGAATGTATGAGCCTGATTGGATACGCGCGCGTCAGCACACAGGACCAGACACTTGAGGCTCAGAAAGAGGCGCTGTTAAAAGCCGGTGCAGACCTTCTCTTCACAGAGAAAGTCTCCGGCGCGAAACGCGACCGCCCCGAGCTGAATGCCATGCTCGCAAACTTGCAGCCGGGCGATATTGTGCTGGTAACACGGCTAGACCGTAAGCGGTACGTAGACCTCACAGCTTTTCGGCTTGTAGGCAGCACTTTTTGTATTTTTTTCCCGACCCACAGGGACACGGATCATTTCGGCCGACCTTTTCGGTTCGCGGCTTGAGCTGATGGTTTGAAAGACGGTCTTGGTGCAACTCCATCACGCAGACAGCGATCATCTGCGGGGCTTCATAGCTGACCTGCTCGTCGAGTTCATCGTAGAGTTCAGGATCCTCGTCGGTTGCCCGCGCGATCGTGGCGAGGGCGACAAGCATGCCGAACGCATCAGCTGCCTGATCATCGTCTGGCCGATCCTTGAACGTCGACCAGGCCCGGGGACGCAAGGCGATCGCCTTGCCGAACCCCTCGGCCCAGAACTCCCACAGGAACGTCCCGTCGATGTCCTGGTCGAGCAACGGTTCGTAGGTGTCAGGATCATCAAGCCTGGATGTGATGTCGTTGTAGAGCGCCATGATCAGGCCGAGGATTTCGTTTGCCTCAGTCTGGTCCTCGAACACCGGACCGTCTCCGCCCCAGACGACAGGCAGCCATACG
>NZ_LADU01000048.1 GCF_000961795.1 Hyphomonas sp. BRH_c22 | reverse complement strand
CATGGCTTCGCAAACAGACTTAGCGTGCATGTCGCCAAAGCAACAAAACGAGCGCCAACGTTATCGTCGAAGACGGTCACGCCGCATGTCATGCGCCACTCCTGCGCTATGCATATCCTGGAAGCGACAGGGGATATCCGGAAGGTATCGCTCTGGCTGGGTCACAGCTCGATCCAAACAACTGAAATGTATCTTCGCGTCGATCCGGCCGAGAAGCTTGATGTCCTGCATGCTTCAGCGCCGCCCGCGATTCGAAAAGGATCGTTCACAGGTGTATCTGACCGCCTGATCAGTATGCTGTCGGATGTTCACTCGCGGCCAGGCACGCGAAGTAGGTCACCGAAAAACTGAAGGCCTGGATGCCAAAGATTATGTGGAGCTAGCTGATGACGAAAACATATCGATACAGAGGGTTAAGCCGAGTGCTCCACATAATCGTGGACTCAACACAAGCCAGCTTATGTCGAGCTCAACATAAGCTGGCGGCGTGCTCGTCCAGTATGACACCGTCCAGTGAGACAGAGAGGACGATACCGCAATAGAACCAGTCATCCCGCCGCCATGCCTCCATGATAGCCTCGGCTTCGGCCTGCGCGTTGGCAAAGCGTTCCCGAAAATTGTTTCCGGGGCCGATGAACCCCGGCGCATCCTTGTAGAGGGATGGCCAGAATCCATCCTGACGCTGGTCCGGCGCATCGGGGCAATCGTCGCGCACAATGCGCGCGACGATCCGGAACCCCTCCTGTTCGCAAGCGATGCAATCGCCCTCGCATACGAACGTGTCAAAGCGCTCTGTGAATGCCATGATCAGCGGCTCCAGAACACGTGGACTTCATCAAAGCCCGTCTGGAACACCATGATCTCGCCATTGAGCGCCATGTCGCGGGCGAGCGCCGTCCAGTCGATGTAATAGTCGAGCGAAGCGGGTATTTCAGTGCCGGTCTCCCGTACAAATTCTTCAGCGAAATCGGCGGCGCTCCGATATTCTCCGGCATAGTCCGCGAACGCGGCCTCTGCCTGCTCAAGGTCATCGCCGAACTGGCTGTAGAGTTTCGCGCCCAGCTCGCCATGCTCTTCGATGAAGTCTGCAAGCTCGCACACGGTGTCGAAGCACGCCCATTCGGAAATCCGGCAGCCCTTGAAGTTCTCGTAATCGTGGATCGCCCATTCTTCGGCGTCCGGTTCCGGCGAAGCGGCGAGCATGTCGCGCACCTGTTCCGAAACCTCGTCCGGGTTGGTGGCGTGGATCCATGCCCCGTGCAGGCGGCCATTATTGTAGGCGGCAAGGCAGGCCACGTAGATGCGGGGACGGGCTGAAACCGCGAGCGCGGAAGCTGGTCCAGCGTGATCATCGGATGTGAATTGGTCAGTCATGTCAGTCTCCTTTGCGCCGCCGGGCTTTCTTTCCCGCATCAGGCGGGGGTGGGCGGCGAAAAGGTGCTCAGCCGGAGCGCATAGGGCTCCGCACAAGGGGAAGCCGTAGGTAGAAAACCTTAAGACGAACAATCACAACAAAAACCCGCCCCCTTGTGCGGGGACCGCGCTCTGGCAGACGCACCGTCCGCCCAGACCCGGCTGGTCGGGAGAGATAAAGAGGCGCAGGGACACTGCTGAGGGGGATCGATGGTTTTGCAACTGTTGATGTCGCATGGTGCCGCGTCCAGACACACAGTTCCGACTCGAGCCCTGTTGTCAGGGATCACCATCTGCATCGTTCGTCACGACCTGTTCAAAGATCCCTGGTCTCAGATGCTCAATTCAGCGCCCGTGACCCCTCTGGCCAACGGACAGTGGGAAGCGCGGGTGCGCGCCCTGCCGGTGAGCCCCAGCCCCATGCCTGAAGTCGGACTTGCTGCTTCCTCAGTGAGACGAGCCGGGCCGGCAAGAAGTACGGCATTTGCTCACCTCAAGACGTTCATTCCGGCCGGGCATCCCCGCCTCCGGCGGGCAGGTCGCGAAGAAACAAGCACGCTTTCAAATCGTGTTTCTCCGTGTACATTTGTAGCGGCATGGTCGGCTCTCAGGTTCAGGCCGGGGGCCTGGAGTATGCCAAATTGCGCCTCACCAAGGAAATCATTGGAATACGGAGCAGGAACAGCAACCACGCAGTGCAACACAAACTGTCGGCATATTCTCTCACAAGGCGTTGCATAACCTCGGACAATATCTATTCGTGACCGAGGTTTAGTAACATCAAGATACCGGCATCACGGCCAGCAGAGGACCCGAACCTCCACTCCCTTGCGAGAACGACGACCTGAACGTAGCGCGTCTACCAATTCCGCCATCTGGGCACAGTATTGGAACGCGGGGTATCACGGTTCGAAGCCAGAAACGTCAACGGCAAAACTGCTCTGACCTGACCTTGTTTCAACAGACCTGGGGGTCGCATCAAAGCGATCTATCTCCCGAGTAATCTCTGATGAATTCACACGCGTCCAAGCAAGCTCTCCGCCCGCCCCATCACCAAACCTTCAACCCCGGACATCGCCTTCCGCTCGCCCGTCTCCAGATCAAAGCCTGCCGCCACGTTCCCGGCCTGTTCGAGCACCATCCCGCACAATGCCTTCACCCGCCGCCGGATATACGGCTCTGTCAGGCCGGTCTCTTCTGCAAACCTGGCCCAGTCCCGCGCCTGGATATCTTCCAGTGCAGCCCGCTTCGCAATCTTCATCGCGAGCCGTGGGCTGAGCTCGGGATAGACCACGGTCGAAAGCAGGTCATAGAGCGGCGCCAGCTCTGTGCTGCCATCATATAGGAGGCTGTAATTCTTCCCGTGCGCGTCCGCATTGCCGATAATCAGATTGAAGATTGCCGCATCGAAGAGTTTGAGGACTTCGATTGCGGGCCGCGTCGCCACGCGTCGCAGGAGCGTGAAGAGATCGCGAAACACCGGGCCGCCATCGGACGCATATTTACGCGCTGATGTGAACCCGAGCGCCTGACAGAAATCCTCCTGATGCAGGCGCGTGACCGTGCCCTCCTCGCCCCTAACCCGGTCATAGCGCCGGACGAGCAGGAAGGGCAGGCCTTCAGCTCTGTGGATATCGACCTCGGCGACATCAAGCCCAATCAGGTGCCCAAGCCGCATCCCATAGGCCTCGTTTTCGGTCGTGCCTTCGAACCTTGAGATCGGGGGTTTCAGGATGTGCGTCGTCGGCTGGCCCGGCACCGGCAGCGCAATGCCGTCTGGCGTCAGGATGACAGGGAGTTTCGCCTGAGCACCGGCCAGCGAAAGTCTGAGCCCCTCTTCTCCGGCCAGCATGGGGCGCTTTGGCAGAGAGTCGATCAGGACACGCAGCTCTTTGTCAGACAAAGGTTTGGGCGTGAACGGACCATCCAGGGCTGGCGGCTCCTCCCCTTCCGGCCAGAGTGCCAGGGCACCTGCAACTTCACCGCCCAGCATTTCAAGCAGGCGGAATTCATTGCGCTCAGAGATGCCGAGCGCAGCAGCCACATTCTGTCTCTGGCTTTCCTCTGGCAGGATGCCTTCGAAGAAAGGCAGGCATTCGCGCCGGGAAAACGGCTCCTCCTGTAAAGGCAAGGACACGGAAATCGCCCTTGCATCGCTCCGGGCAAGCCAGGCGGGCAGATAGGCAAAGCCCATCTCGCCATAAGCGTCGACTGACAGGGTACCGACGGCGTCCCTGCCCCACCAGAGCGTGAGCGCGCGCGTGGTCATCGGCGATCCTCCGGCGTGGTGATTGTCATCGAACAGCCAAGGGCCGAAAGGACATCGAGCACCTTGCCAATCTGGGCAGTCGGCTTGCCGCGTTCGAGTTCGACAAGAAAGCGCAGGCCAACGCCCGAAGCGGCAGCCAGCTCAGGCTGGCGCAGGCCTTGGGCCTTGCGTGTCTTTCGAATGAGGTCGCCAATTTCTTCAGGTGTCATGAGCATAATTTCCCGTACGGGAAACATATGCCTGTATCAGGCGAAACACAAGAAAAATATCCCGATCAGGAAATTTATTGGCAATCGACTGCCAAATCCATAGAACTTTCCCGAACGGGGCATAAATCGAACAAGGCCCGGTCACTTGCCATATAATGCCCCGAACGGGATATTTGGTTCAAACCCCGCCTCTTACACGCACGCATGGCGAGTGTCCCTGGACTCCTTTCAAACCCGTTCTTCATAAGGACGCCCGAATAACGGCCCAATTGACCCGGACCTGTCCACGCAGAATTTATTCATGTGGTGGATACACCCATTGGTTCAATTTTCTTGATCTGGCCAACTACTGTTATTCATTCGTTTTTTGTTGTTGCCCCATTTTTAGACCGCTTCCTAATGTGTGCTCATTGGGTCTGGAGTTTCTCGCACTTCTGGTGCCTACCCCCCAACATCCCACCTCACCTTCCAATTAAGGTTGCAATCATATACATGTCCGCCCCGGGTGGGCCGGCACAGCGATAAGGTCTCCGGACCAAAACCTGTGCCCCGTTGCGCATGCTTCGCGGTTTTCCGACGGCCCACCTTTTTCATTTCCAGGTTGCAAACACGCGCCTCCTCCCTTAGAATATCTTTCAGCATCTTTGCATGAAGAGGCTCGGGGCGTCGGAAACCCTGGCAGAGCATGATCCCACTACATGTGCACTCCAGCACAGAAGGTCTTATTGCGACTGCCGCTATCCGTGCGCGCATCCGGGGCTCCTGGTTCACGGGTGCGCAGGGCGTCGGAAACCCTGGTGAAGCATGGCTGACCTCACCTGCGTGTTCACACGCAGGACCTGCCGCCTTGCACCAGCCATTCTGACGAAAGGGCCGAAGCGAGGGCATGGCATGGCGGGTGCGCAGTCAATACCAGAGCAGAACGAGCACAGGGACCGTGCTCGCGCGTCAGCGACGGCCAGGGCGCAATCTTCTGAAGGGCTTGTCGGCGACGCGGCCCTTAAAGTGTTGTTCCGCGAAAACCATAGCCAGCTGCTTCGCTTCTGCCGGATACGGATCAGCCATGCTGCGGACGCCGAGGATCTCGTGCAGGATGCCTTCCTGTCGGTGAGGCGTGCCTATCCGGACAAGGGGATCGACGAGCTGAGACCGCTCCTGTTCACCGCCCTGGGCAATCTCACGCTGGACTATCTCAAATCAGGATATGCAAAGCAAAGGCGATCGTCGGCCGAGATCGGCGACATGGGCGAGTTTCTTGCGTGCCCCCGCTCGGTGACACCTGAAACCCAGCTGATGGACGCCCAGTTGCTGGCGATCGTGCAGGCGGCCCTTGCGGCGCTCGATCCGCGCAAACGCGAGGCCCTGCTGCTCAGCCGGCTTGAGCGGCTCACCCATGAGGAGATAGCCGAGCGCCTGTCCGTGTCCCCGCGAACGGTGCGGAGCGACATCACCGACGCGATGGCCGTCATTGCAAAAAGCCTTGCGTGGGCTGGTGACCCGGAACAAGAGGCCTGACCTGCGTTTTGCATTGCTTCTCTACCGGACCTATGGACCCGACAACACCGGCCCCATCCACCCATCAATCGCCTCCGCCACATCCCGCTTCAGATCCGCATATTCCGCCCGGATATAATGCTTGCGTGCCACGCTCGCCGTCTGTCCATGATTGTGCCAGATATCGAGCCAGCGTTCGTCGATCCCGGCATCAATGAGATGTGTCTTCATCGTGCGGCGCAGGTCACGCGGATTCCAGTCCGGGAATTTGAGCTGCTTGTTCAAGCGCTTCGCGCCGCGTGAAATGGCTGCCATGGTGAGTGGTTCGTCCGGGTCGCGAGGATTGGACAGGAGATATGGCGAACGCGGGTGCGCCAGCTCAAGACAGCGCACAACGAGTGGGGCAGCGGTCCTGGTAATCGGCAGTTGATGCGACCTTCCGTTCTTTGTCTCCGGCAAGTGCAACCAGCCATCGCGCCAGTTCGCAGCGAGACTCATTGTGACTTCCGTCACGCGCAGGCCGCCCATAGCGATCATCAGTTTCAGGACGCGGTGTGTGGGATGGTCCTCGTCCAGCGCGTGCCAGAGCGCTTTCAGCTCGTCATTTGACAGGAACCGGTCGCCCGGTTTGTTCCTGGGGGTCGTCGGCAGCTGCTCGGCGATATTGTAGGTAATGCCATAGTCCCGCGCGCCACCGCGATAATCGTAACGGTTCTTCACCGCCCATTTCCAGGCCGTGACGATGTAGGAGCGAAGATGCGGTGCGTAGTTCGGACTCCGGGCATAGCTCTCTGCCATCCAGGCCTGCAGGTCCTGGATTGTTACGTCCCCGGCGCGCGGCATGCCGCCGTGTCGGGCGACCAGAAAGGGCAGGAGAGCATACTTCCCGTCAATCAGCGTACCCTTGACGCGCCCATAGGATGTCACACCGCGCGCCTGCATGTCGGCGACATAGTCGTGAAAGAAATTGGCAGCGGAAGCGGATACGGCATCGGCCACTTCCTCGGCCCGCGCGGCCGGCGTCGACGCCAGCGCGCGCATTTCCCGGAACTCTCCAGCGCGCGCTCTCGCTTCTCTCAGGCCGATTTCGGGATAGGCGCCGATGCGCACCCGCACCGTCTTGCCGCCAAGCTTCCGCACAGCCGAAAAAGTCTTCGCACCGGTCCTGGCCACACGCACTTTCAGGCAGGATTCGATCGTGTCGGAATAGTCTCCGGCGTCGGTCACAGCCGAAAGCCAGGTGTCCGTAAGCCGCAGTTTTGCCATGAGTTTTTCGCCTCCGGTTACCGTATAGTTACCACGGAGCCATTTGTGAGCAAAGTCTAACTTTTGC
>NZ_LADU01000055.1 GCF_000961795.1 Hyphomonas sp. BRH_c22 | reverse complement strand
GTCGGTCACGGTCAACGGGTAACAGTAGGCCTGATTACCGAGACGGAACTCTCCCTTGAAGTCGACACACCAGAGGGCATTGGGAACCGATCCGGATGAAAGGGAGGTTCCCAATGCCCTCTGGCGCCTCTTGCCTGCCCGCTTCACAAGGCCGTAGCGGTCAAGGACAGCATGAATGGTCGAGCGGGCGGGAATGCGCACGTCACCTGCCAGGCGCCGCACCAGGAGCTCCCTGATCTTGCGGGCGCCCCAGTGGGGCTTGTCCTTTTTGGCATCGATGATCGCCCGCTCGATGGGCACCGGCAGCTGGTTGGCATACCGCACCGGCCGTCGGGAGCGATCCTCAAGGGCAATCAGCCCCTCTTCCTTGTAACGATTGAAGATCTTGTAGCCGGTCTTGCGCGAAATTCCGAACTCCCGGCAAAGATCCGTCATCGATTCACCCTCCAGCCGGCGGGCGACAAAGCGCAGTCTCTCGTCCATTTTCGATTGTTCCTTCCATGGCATCGTAACCTCCCGCCAAAGCGGAAAGTGTTACCCATGTGTCCGGTACAATCTGTCACCTATGTCTCGAGCCGCTCACGAAATGGACTTCACACAAGACATTGAAAACAAACGAATTTATCGGATTCGCTTGCTTTTCTTTGCCTGAAATGGCCGGAAATTGTGGACCAGATTGGGACCAATTTGTGGACCAATGGCCGACGTCATGAAGCGCGTCGAAGACAATTCCTACCTCGAACGCAGAGGCCGGGTCTGGTGGTACAATCGCCGGGTCCCGACCCGGTGCGCTCACCTCGATCAAGGCCCGCACAGACCGGGAAGTCAAAACGGATACGTCTGAGCGGGATATCCCCCGGGTGGGCATCTTCCTTGAGGCGGCCAGACGGGCGGCCCCTCGCGCCTTCGCGCACTATTACGACAAGGGTGAGCTCTTCTCCGCCAACATGATGAAGAATTTCCGCAATCGCGGCCTGCTGGAGTCCCCGGACCACAAGATCTATTCGTTTCGCCATGCTTTCGAAAAACGCATGCAGGAAGCCAATATCGATTACGGCCTGCGCTGCCTCCTCATGGGGCACAAGACGACACGGCCGGTTTATGGGGACGGCGGGTCACTCGTATACAGGCGGGATGAATTGCTCAAGATTGCGCATCCGTTTGACGCGCGGGTGATGGAACTGTTTGAGCTGGAGAATCCGGACTGGCCGCTGGGTGCTGGTCGTGCCCCAGGCTAAATTATCCCTACAATTGGTGTTCCATTTGCTCAGCGCGTGTATGGCCGATTGATCGGGAAGATCAAATGATGCGGACCAGAAAAATTCTTGAAACTTTCATTATTTGCAAGGATCAAGAAATTCATGAGCAAGCTGATTCAAGACCTGAAAGATGCTGGCTGATTACGGACCGGCAACTGGCGTGGGCTGTAGGTGGCGGTGACGCGCGGCGTAACGGTCTGGTGAACCGTGCGCTGATGGACGGCTCCCTGGCGCGCATCCGGCGCGGGCTCTGTACTTTTTGGGCGAGCCGTTTCAAAAGAACACGCCGCATCCCTTTGTTGTCGCTCAGGCCCTCATGCCGGAGAGCTATGTGTCGTTCGAAACCGCATTGTCACATTATGGCTGGATTCCGGAGGCTGTATACACAACCTCCAGCGTCAGCCCGGGTCGCAAGACATTGAGTGACGCGCCAATCCCAAAATGCGTCCATGGCCGGCGAATTCAAAGAGACGCCCTCACGGGCAAGATGGCGAAGGCTGTGCGACGCCATCTTTGGCGAGCGCGGTCTCGACCGGAGCTGGATCGCCGAACTCTGGCGGGCGCAGACGGAAAAGGCTGATCCGTGGCAGGATTCTGCTTGAATATCGCCGAACGATAGACTAAGTTCTGTAAACTAAGTCTATAGAATTGGTAAAAAATGACCGTAACTGTGAATATTCACGAAGCCAAGACGCACCTGTCGCGGCTTGTCGACGCCGCCGCCAAAGGCGAAAGTTTCATCATCGCCAAAGCAGGCAAGGCCCTGGTCAAGGTGGTTGCGCTCGATGCGCCGCTTGGTGCAGATCGGAAGCGGCTTGGATTCCTGTCGGGCGCCATCAAGGTTCCTGACGATTTCGACGACATGGGCCGGGAAGAGATTGAAACCCTCTTCGGCGGCGCGCAATGAACCTGCTTGTCGACACCCATCTGATTTTGTGGGCTGCGGGGGAGCCGGACCGGCTCTCTCCGGAAGCGCGGCGCTATCTGGAAGACGAGAAAAACACGGTTTATTTCAGCGCTGCGAGCCTGTGGGAGATTACGATCAAGGGCTCTCTGGGGCGAGACGACTTCATCGTTGACCCGCGCTTGCTGCGCCGCGGGCTCCTCGACAATGATTGGCACGAACTCGTTATCACCAGCGACCATGCGATTGCTGTCGCGGCCTTGCCAGAGATCCACAAGGACCCCTTCGACCGCATTCTTGTGGCGCAGGCGAACGAAGAAGGGCTATTGCTCCTGACATCGGACGATTTTGTCGCCTCCTATCCCGGATCGGTCCGGAAGGTTTAGAGCGCATCCCGGCGGGTCATATTTCCCAGATCCAGACCGAGCGGATTTGCACGCCGTCCTTCATCGAGATTATCGATCCCGCCTCAAAGGCGCGCCTTCGGGCCGGCCAGAACTCAACTTTCGGCCGGCGAAAAGGAAGGATTCGCCCCCTAAACAGCCGGTCAAGATCATTCCTTCGGCGGAAGCCTCGACCAATGATTTTGAATCGCTAAAGGTAACCACCCTCGCTGCAGGACCCCAACCGAACAGCCTCCGGGTTTGCCGGCGCGGTTCACGGGCACTAGATCGTCCTTGCGCGAGAAGGGGTTTGAAAATGCGCCTCCCGGCCGGCTTCACAATTGTATGAATAGTTCATACGTGCTAGTTTCCAAGTTGAAGGAGCCTATGCCATGATGCGCAAGACGATATCCATGCCCGACCTGATGGCCGACTGGATTGCGGCCAGGATCAAGCGCGGCCAGTTCAACAATGAGAGCGAGTATTTCCGCGATCTCGTGCGCCGCGATCAGGAGGAGGAAGAACGCAAGGCTTATCTGGTTTCACGCCTTGAATCCGGTTCAGAGCAGCTTGCCAGTGGCGCCTATTCAGATCTGAACTCAGATGGAGAGATCGACCGGCTTTTTGATGTCGAAGGCTGATACCGAATGACGACGCTCCGCATCACGGAAGATGCCCAGCACGATCTGTCAGATATCCGAACCTATACCCGCCGGGCATTCGGAGCGCGTCCGGCGTCGCTTTATATGGGCCGTCTCAAGGAAGGCTTCAAAGCACTGCGAAGGCATCCGGACATTGGATTTCCGATCGATCATCTGAAGACGGGCTTTCGATGTTTCCGCGTCCAGCACCACGCCGTCTTTTACATTCAGGTCGACGAGGTCATTGCCGTCGTCGCCATTCTTCACGAAAGCCAGCTTCCGATACGTCACCTCGATCAAAGGTCCGGCGCCTGACATTAAGAAACTAGATTTCAAAACTCGCGCGTCTGACCAATGGCGCACCGGCGATTTCTCCAATGCTGGTCGCGGAACACTCGATGAGCAAGCCCTCAAACTGTCCTATCCGCTGCATCACGCTTTGGATCTGCTGACTGAGCGGTTTCGGTTGATTCCTCGGGGGTACGGGAACTCTGCGACTTCATTGCCGGTGGCCTGCGTTCTCGCGCCATTTCTTGCGAAATGGACTTCACACAAGACATTGAAAGACGAAGGAAACGAACCGTTTCCTTCGTCTTTTCTTGCGTTGAAGACACGGGTTTGCGCGACGGGACGTGCCACGCCGAAAGTGGAGCCTTGATCCTCTTACCGGAACAGCAATAGCGGGATCAGGCAGGACCGGATCATCGACGTGGTAGTCGACCCGATAATCATGGAGCGGATGCGGGAATGGCCATAAGCGCCCATAATGAGCAGGTCTGAGCCCGATGATTCAACTTCCTCGGCAATGACCTTTTCCGCGTGCCCCTGCCGGATGCGTGTTTCAGCCGCATAGCCAGCCGCGATCAGGGCGTCTGCGGCCTTCTGGGCGGCGCTGGCATGTTCGGACCCTTCTGTGCCAATCGTCAGGACGATGATTTTCAGACGATCCGTCATGGGATTCGTGGTCAGGCTGACCAGGGCCTTGCGCGCGCTGACGCCATCATCGAAGGCGAAGACGGCCGTTTCGATGGGCTTGAAGGCGCGGCTTGCCACGAGGACCGGACGGTTGACCGAGCGCACAACGCGCTCAAGGTTAGAACCGAGGTGCAGCCGGTCGAAATCGGCGCCTTCGCCACGTTTGCCCATGATGATGAGATCGCCCGCACGCTTGGTCAGCGTTTCGGCGATTTCCCCGTGGCGCAGGGCGAGGCTGATATCGGTGACGCCCTTTTCTTCCAGTCGGGACTGCGCCGCATCCAGGATGGCGCGGCCGCGTTCCTTGGCGAGTCGCGCAGTCGCCGCATCATGGCTGGCAAGGTCTGCGAGCAGGGTTGAGCGCGCGCCGAGACCGATCGCGCCGGAGAGGTCAGACGGCAGTGAGCCGGACTTCTTCTGGCTGAGGACATGCAGCAACTCAACATCGCCGCCATACTGGCGGGCTGCCCAGGCAGCATGGTCGCAAACGCTGTGCGTGTAGACTGATCCGTCGATCAGGGCGAGTATATGGGTCATCTGGTCCGTCTCCCTAATGCGACAGCAATTTGTCGAGTGCGCCCGGCTTGTCATGCAGGGCAAGCTTGTCAACGATGGTTTCGCTCGCCTCGTTGAGGCCGATGAGTTCGACCCTGGCGCCTTCCCGGCGGAATTTCAGCACGATCATGTCGAGCGCGGCCACACTGGATATATCCCAGATATGGGCGGCGCTCACGTCGATTACGACCTCATCGAGTGCTTCTTTGAGGTCAAAGGCCGCATTGAACGCCTCCACGGATGCAAAGAACAGCTGGCCCTCGATCCGGTAGGTGCGCTTGCGGCCATCCTCAGTCAGCTCGGATGTGATCCGGAAGATCTGCGAGATCTTTCCAGCGAAGAAAACACCTGAGAGCAGGACGCCGATCAGAACGCCGATGGCGAGATTGTGGCTGATGATCACGCCGGCAACCGTTGCCAGCATGACAAGCGAGGAACTCCGCGGATGCACGCGCAGCGCCTTGATCGACGACCAGCTGAATGTGCCGATCGACACCATGATCATGATCGCAACGAGCGCCGCCATCGGGATGCGGCTGACCCAGTCCCCGATCAGCAGGATCATGGCCAGCAGGAAAACACCGGCCGACAGGGTCGACAGGCGTCCGCGCCCGCCGGACTTGATGTTGATGATCGACTGTCCGATCATCGCGCAGCCTGCCATGCCGCCGAAGAAGCCCGTGACGGTGTTGGCAACGCCCTGGCCGATGCATTCACGGTTGCGGTCGCTCGGCGTGTCGGTGAGTTCATCAACGATGGACGCCGTCATCAGCGATTCAAGCAGCCCGACAATGGCGACAGCCAGCGCATAAGGGAAAATGATCTGCAGGGTTTCAAAGGTCAGCGGAATGTCGGGCAGGAGAAAGACCGGCAGCGTATCGGGCAACGCGCCCATGTCGCCGACCGTACGCACGTCAAGCCCGAGACCGATGGCCACGGCTGTCAGCACAATGATGCAGATCAGTGGCGATGGGATTGCCCTCGTGAGGTAGGGGAAGAGGTAGATGATGGCGAGGCCCGCAGCGACCATCGGATAGGTGAGCCACGGCACGCCGATCAGTTCCGGAATCTGCGCCATGAAGATCAGGATGGCGAGTGCGTTGACAAAGCCTGTCAGCACCGAGCGCGACACAAAGCGCATCAACCGCCCGAGTTTCAGGTAGCCCGCGCCGATCTGCAGGAGACCCGCCAGAACCGTGGTTGCCAGCAGGTATTGCAGGCCATGATCCTTGACCAGGGTGACCATCAGAACGGCGGTAGCTGCCGTTGCTGCCGAGATCATGCCGGGCCGCCCGCCTGCGAATGCCGTGATGACGGCGATGGAGAATGAAGCGTAAAGGCCGACCTTGGGGTCGACGCCTGCGATGATCGAGAAGGCAATCGCTTCGGGAATCAGGGCGAGGGCGACCACAAGTCCGGCGAGCAGGTCGCCGCGGATATTGAAGGCCCATGTCTCTCGCAAGGATGTCAGTGTTGGAAGCGCCATTGCGGCCGGATCCTCGTCTTATGCGTGTCCGCGGCCCGCATAACGCGCCTCGCCTGTAAACACAGCCAATTTTTCGGTGAATTAGACCGGACACGTCCAGCAGCATGCCGCAGTGCAGCACGAGGGCGTGGTAAGGTGGGCCGCTGCAGATGGCAAGGCTAAAAAGCGGCATAGCTGCAGGGAGGCCGCTATGGCCAACCCTGTATCTGGCAGGCTTTCCCGGTGCAGGCCTAAAGCGACAGGCCGCCATCCACGATGAGTGTCTGGCCGCACACATAGGCAGCCAGCGGGCTCGCCAGGAAGATGGCTGCGCCAGCCATATCGCCGGGCAGGCCCATGCGTCCGGCCGGAATCGCCCGCAGCGCGCCTTCCAGCCGTCTGGGATTCTCCGTTGTCACCTTTGTCAGCTTTGTGTCGACCAGTCCTGGTGCGAGACCGTTGACGCGAATGCCTTCCGGCGCCCAGGCCTGGCCGAGCGTCTTGGTCAGGCTGATGGCGCCGGCCTTTGATGCGGCATAGGCCGGATTGCCGACATTGGCCGAATATCCCGAAATCGAACTGACGATGATGACAGAGCCCTGGGCCTTGGACAGCATCGGCTTCATCTTCCGGGCACAGTGCATCAGGCTGTCGAGATTGACGGCCATGACGCGGTCCCAGCCCTCGCGTTCAAACTCGCCACGTTTGTAGACAACCGTGCCCTGGCAAAGCACGAGCGTGTCGAGCGTGTCGAAATCGGCCGGGGCGGCTGCGATGGCGTCCGGGTCGCCGACATCGACTTGCTGGTATGTCAGGCCGTCAAGGTCGCTGCCATCGGCGGCATCATAGTCGCTCGCTTTGGCGCGTGTGCCCCAGACATGCACCTCAGCCCCGCGCGTGCGGAACCCATGGGCGATACCATTTCCGATGCCGCTGGATCCGCCGACCACCAGGACGCGCTTCCCGCTGAAGTCGGTATCATTCTGTGCCATCTTGTTCCCTCGACCTGTTCTTGTTTTGCTAGTTTTGCGTTGAGGCTATGAGCTCGAACGAGCGAAGCCGTGCCTTGTGATCATAGACATCAGACACAATGATCAGTTCGTCGGCCCCGGTTTCTGCCGTCAGGGCCGCAATCCCTGTGCGCACCGTGTCCGGTGATCCGACAATTGACCGGGCGAGCATGTTCTGCGCCTGCGCTTTTTCCGAAGCGCTCCAGTATGTATCGATATCGTCAATCGGCGGCTGGCTGAGCATGCGTGTTCCGCGCAGCAAATTGGCGAAGGACATCTTCTGCGTCGTCGCCAGCCTTTCGGCTTCGGCGTCCGTATCCGCTGCGATAATGTTCACGCCGACCATTGCATAAGGTTTTGCCAACTGGTCCGAAGGCTTGAACCGGCTGCGATAGATTTGCAGCGCCGACATCAGGTGAGCCGGGGCGAAGTGTGAAGCGAACGCATAGGGAAGGCCAAGCTCTGCGGCGAGCATCGCGCCAAAATGGCTCGACCCGAGAATCCATAGCGGCACATTCGTACCGGCAGCCGGCACGGCCTGAACCCGCTGGCCTGGCTGCAGGGGGCCAAGAAAAGCCTGAAGTTCCATCACGTCCTGCGGAAACCGTTCAGATGCCTCAGCCGTTGTCCGCAGCGCGCGGATGGTAATCTGGTCCGTGCCTGGCGCCCGTCCGAGCCCAAGATCGATCCTGCCGGGAAACAGCCGCTCCAGGGTTCCGAACTGTTCGGCGATCACGATGGGTGAATGGTTGGGCAGCATGATGCCGCCGGCCCCGACCCGGATCTTTTTCGATCCCGCCGCAATGTGGGCGATCACCAGCGACGTTGCAGCGCTCGCGATGCCTGCCATATTATGATGCTCGGCAATCCAGATACGATTATAGTCCCAGTTTTCGGCATGGGCGGCCAGGTCGCGCGCATTATCCATGGCCGTGCGCGCATCCGCGTCCTGCGTGACGCGGACAAGATCGAGAATGGACAGTAATGGCATTTGCGGCTCCAGGGCTGCGTGGCCGCGATCCGCAAGTTCGGTTCGGGTGCACGCTCTCATACCACTTGGGCATCAATTCGGGCGAAGTCAAAAGCCCCGGCAAATTGACCCTGCGGAACCTGCATCCTTGACGCGAGGCCAACGTCCGGATGCCGCCAATTCACGTTGATATGGATTTTGGAACCCCTTACCAAAGGGCCATACTGCCTTGCGAGGCGCCACAAGAGCTAATGAAGCGGAGCCCGCCATGCCCGGCACAAATGTGCTTTCCGACATCCGTATCGCCGACATGACGACGGTGATTTTCGGTCCCTATTGTACGCAAACGCTGGCGGACATGGGGGCGGATGTCGTCAAGGTCGAGCCTGCGGCAGGCGATGATTTCCGCAATGTCGGTAAGCCTGTGAATACGCGCGGCATGGGCCCCTGTCATCTGACGATCAACCGTGGCAAGCGGTCGGTCGTATGGGACCTGAAATCAGATAAGGGCAGGGCGGCCATCACAAAGCTGATTCAGCAAAGCGACGTCTTTATCCATAATGTGCGGGAAGATGCGGTCGCCCGCATCGGTCTTACCTTTGACGAGGTCAAGGCGATCAAGCCTGACATTGTCTATGTCCACTGCACGGGTTTTGGATCCGGTGGCCCCTATGCCGGTCGCCCGGCCTATGATGATCTGATCCAGGGCCTGTCCGGCACGGCCAGCCTTTTGCCGCGTGTGGACGGCAATCCGGCGCCGCGCTTCCTGCCCATGGCGATCGCGGACAAGGTGTCCGGCCTGCATGCCGTATATGCGACACTGGCGGCCCTGCGTCAGCGCGACCGGACGGGCAAGGCTGTTCATGTGGAAGTGCCCATGCTGGAATGCGTCACGCATTTCCTGCTCGAAGAGCACCTTTACGGTGAAACTTTCGATCCGCCCAACGGTCCGGTCTGTTACCAGCGCCAGATTGACCCATCCCGGCAGCCCCTGCAGACGGCCGATGGCTGGATGACCATAGCGCCCTATGTCGATGCGCGCTGGATCCGGCTTTTCGACGTGCTGGAAGCCCCGCAGGAACTGGAAGACGCGCGCCTGAATGACCGCCGCGGCCGCTATCACAACATGCCTTACATGATGGAACGGGTTCAGGCCTACCTGATCCTGAAGCCGACGCAGTTCTGGCTTGATGCCTTCGCTGAGGCAGACATTCCTGCTGCCCGTGTCAATGATATCGGCGAATTGCGGAACGATCCCCATCTTCAGGCCGTTGGCTTCTTCCAGAAGCGAACGCACCCGACGGAGGGGGATTACTGGGAGACTCAGCCGCCTGTCATATTTCACGGCCAGAATGCCCGCCCGATCCCGCCTGCGCCACTGATTGGCGAGCAAACTGACGAAGTTCTTGCAGAGCTGGGACTCCCGGGCATGATGAAATCCGGGCAAGAGGCCTGATTGTGCCCAATTTTCGGGTAAATTCTTCGTCATCGTTGTAAAGCTGTTGGCATTTTGTTGCTATACTGGCCGCAATATCAAAATTGGCTTTTCTGCGAGCCGACCTATCTGGAAAAAGCAAGGCAACGGCCCGATACGCATCGGTTCGATATATTACACTGTTTGAATGGGTGTTTGCGACGCCCCAGAAGGCACTTGAATGGCAAATCCTGCTGCAGGCTCAATACGTTTCCAGCTTCTCGGCTTGCTCGTCGGGCTGGCCGCCGCATTGAGTATTGCCGTACCGTCTGCTGCGCAGGGCAGGGCGCCTGCGAGCGTATTTGTCGCCGAGGTCGCCGAACAGGACTTTGCGATGCGAATTGAGGCGCTCGGAACGCTCATGGCCAATGAACGGGTCGACCTGACACTCAACGTCGCTGACCGGGTGACTGCGATCTATTTCGATGATGGCGAGCGGGTGCCTGCGGGCAAAACGCTTCTTTCACTGGCCCAGCGCGAACAGGTGGCGCTGGTGGAGGCTGCCGAAGCAAACGCGGATGAGGCACGGCGCCAGTTTGAGCGCGCAATGCAGCTTTCAGCGCAGGATGCCATCGCACAGACATCGCTGGATGCCGCGCGGCGCGATCTCGACAATGCCACGGCCCAGTTGCGGGCTGTGCAGGTTCGCCAGAAGGACCGTGTCCTCGTCGCCCCGTTTGCGGGTGTCCTCGGCTTCCGCATGGTCAGCGTGGGATCGTATGTGCGTCCGGGAGACGTGGTGGCCACCCTGGTCGATGACAGCGAAATGAAGCTCGATTTCTCGGTGCCCTCCACATTCCTGCGATCACTGAAGCCGGGCGTCGAAGTCACCGCCTCAACGGTAGACCTCGAGGACATGGCCTTTTCCGGTGTCATCGACAGCGTCGACAATACCATTGACCCCGTCACACGGTCAGTTCGGGTGCGCGCCATCCTGCCGAATCCGGAACGCGTGTTGAAAGCCGGAATGTTCATGCGCGTGACCATTGTCGCCGATCCGCGCACGGCGCTGGCTATTCCAGAGGGGGCCATCCAGCCCCTCGGTCCCGATAATTTCGTGTATCTGGCCGAAGAGGAAGGTGGCAAGACTGTAGCGCGACAGCACAAGATCCAGATCGGCCTGAGGCAGGGAGGCAATGTCGAAGTCCTGTCGGGCCTTAAGGCAGGTGACCGGATTATCACCGAAGGCGCCATCCGTGTGCGCGAGGGGGCCGAGGTGCTGGTGCGCGACCGTTCAGCCGTGTTGCGCGGCTCGTCCGGCAACGGCGCCGCAGCGAATGCGCAGTAACCCGGATGCTGCTGTCTGACATCTCTGTAAAGCGCCCTGTCTTTGCGTCGGTCCTGTCCCTCATCCTGATCATCTTTGGACTGGTCGCGTATAACCGGCTTCCGCTGCGCGAATATCCCGATATTGATGCGCCCATCGTGTCCGTCGACACGCGTTACCCCGGCGCCTCGGCCGACGTCATCGAGAGTCGCATCACCCGCGTGATCGAAGACCGCATCGCAGGTGTCTCCGGCATCAGGTTCATAAACTCCAATTCGACCGACGGACGATCACGCATCAGCATCGAGTTCAGTGTCGACCAGGACATTGATGCGGCAGCCAATGACATTCGCGACCGCGTTTCAGGTGTTCTTGACCAGTTGCCTCCGGAGGCAGACCCGCCTGAGATCGAGAAGGCCGATGCCAATGATGACGTGATCATCTGGCTGAACCTTGCCAGTGAAAACCTCACCACGCCTGAACTCTCGGATTATGCTGACCGGTATCTCGTTGACCGGTTCTCGGCGCTCGACGGTGTCGCGCGGGTACGGGTGGGCGGCGCACGCGACTATGCCCTGCGTATCTGGATCAATCGCCGTGCCCTGGCGTCGCGCAATCTGGCCGTCAGCGACATAGAACGCGCGCTGCGAACCGAGAATATCGAGGCCCCGGCCGGCAGCCTCGAATCAGACTCTCGCACTTTTACAGTCCGCATCGACCGGGCCTTCCGAACACCGGAAGAATTTGCCGGACTGGTCATTGCCCAAGGCGATGACGGTTATCTCGTTCGCCTCGGGGACGTCGCCCGTGTGGAGCGGGGAACGGCTGAAGATCGCAACATTTTCCGCGGCAATGGCGTTCCCATGGTGGGCATGGGCATCAGCAAGCAGTCAACGGCCAATACGGTCGATGTCGCCCGGGCGGCGCGCGAACTCGCCGACCGGTTGAACGAGACGCTGCCTGAGGGGATGATCATTGCGCGAAGCTATGATTCATCGGTTTTTATCGACGCGTCCATTCGCGAGGTTTTCAACACGCTGTTTATCGCTGTGGGGCTGGTGACGCTGGTGATCTTCCTGTTCCTGGGAAGCCTGCGCTCGACCATTGTTCCGGCTGTTACCGTGCCGATCTCCATCTTCTCGACGTTCATCGTCCTGTTTGCGCTCGGTCTTTCGATCAATCTGTTGACCCTGTTGGCTCTCGTTCTCGCCATCGGGCTGGTTGTCGATGACGCCATCGTGGTGCTGGAGAATATCCATCGCCGCATGGATGAATTTGGCGAGTCCCCGCTGGTTGCATCCTATCGCGGGTCGCGCCAGGTCGGCTTTGCCGTCATCGCGACGACACTTGTCCTCATTTCGGTCTTCATCCCCATCACGTTTCTTCAAGGCACTGTCGGCCGCCTGTTTACAGAGTTTGCGCTGACCATGTCGGCGGCCGTTGCCTTCTCGAGTCTCCTGTCGCTGACACTGGTGCCCATGCTGGCGTCCAAGCTCCTCAAGCCAAAGGCAACGTCCGGGTTTCTGCGCGTCGTGCCTTATGTGATCGACGGCGCCTTTTCCCGTCTGAAGGCCGGTTACGGCTGGATACTCGACCGGCTCATCTATCGGCCAATTCTGGTCTCGGTCTTCCTGCTCGGTATATTCGGGGGCGCCGTCTGGCTGTTCCAGAACATCAATGAGGAATATGTGCCGCGCGAGGACCGGGGCAGCTTCTTCATCAGTGTGCGGGGCGAAGAGGGGGCGTCCTTTGAATACATGTCCACTTATATGGACGAGATCGAGCGCAGGTTGCTGCCCTATGCGGAGTCCGGGGAAGCGCAGCGCCTTCTGGTGCGCGCGCCAGGCTTTGGTTCGGCCGGGTTCAACGAGGGCTTTGTCATCGTCGTGCTCGACGACTGGGCCAAAAGGCGGCCAGCCGACACGATCATCAATGAAATCAACGGGAATCTTTCAGACCTGCCGGGTATCCGCGCCTTTGCGATCATGCGGCAGGGGCTGGGCGGCGGCAACGGAAAACCGATCCAGTTCGTGATCGGTGGCCCATCCTATGGCCAGCTGACCGAATGGCGCGATACGCTGGTTGCAGCGCTGGAGGCCGACAATCCCGGGCTGGTGGATATCGACTGGGATTACAAGGAGACCCAGCCGCAGTTCCGCGTGGCCATTGACTATGAGCGGGCTGCCGATCTCGGTGTCACCGTATCGGAGGTCGGATCCACCCTTCAGACCATGCTCGGATCACGTCGTGTCACGACATATACCGACAATGGCGAGGAGTATGACGTGATCCTCGAAGGACTTCGCTCCGAGCAGAACTCTCCGACTGACATTCAAAACATCTATGTGCGGTCAACGCGATCCGGCGAATTGATACCCCTGTCCAGCCTGACCACGATCCAGTCGATTGCCGACAGCCCCAGTCTCAACCGCTATAACAGGGTTCGGTCGATCACGATTGAGGCCGGGCTGGCGCCCGGCGTGTCGCTTGGCGAGGCGCTGGATGGCATGGAACGCATAGCCAGGGACGTGCTGCCCGCAGAGGCGCAGATTGACTTCAAGGGACAGTCACTCGAATTCAGGGAATCCGGCAGCTCGATCATGTTTGTTTTTGCGATCGGACTGGTGATCGTCTTCCTGGTGCTGGCAGCCCAGTTCGAAAGCTACCGACACCCCATCATCATCATGCTCTGCGTACCTGCGACCATTGCAGGCGGCCTGCTTGGTCTTTGGCTGACAGGCAACACGATCAACATCTACACGCAGATCGGCCTCATCATGCTGGTCGGCCTGTCGGCCAAGAATGGCATCCTCATCGTGGAGTTCGCCAACCAGCTACGCGACCAGGGCATTGAATTCGACAAGGCGCTGCGCGAGGCGGCACTGGCCCGGTTCCGGCCCATCGTTATGACCGGCCTGACGACGGCCGCCGGTTCGCTTCCCCTCATCCTGTCTGCCGGTGCAGGTGCGGAAACCCGCCAGGCAATCGGCGTGGTCATTCTGTTCGGCGTCATCACGGCTGTCTTCATCACCGTCCTGTTCGTCCCGACCACCTATGCGCTGCTGGCGCGGCGATCGGGCTCGCCCGGCGATGTCGCCCGCAAACTTGAACGGGAAGCGGAAGAAGCGGACCTGGTCGCGGCACCGGCGGAATAGCCGTTTCCTGCCCGCGTTCCGGGTCAGGACGCGGCAAAACGTGCCAATTTGTTGGCATTTTCTGCCCTGATTTGCCCAAAGCTTGCATCCGGGCCGTAATCCCGATCCCCAAAATCCGATTTCAGCTTGTATTCCCGGTCCGCGCGAACTGAAGCTTGCGTGAGTTTGACGACAAGGGATGCCGGAGCTCCGGCGCCGGAGTAAGCAGTGATGAGGCAAATGAGAATGGCCCCCGAAGGACACTGCCATCGGGCGAGTCTGCCAAGCCGGACGAATTGCATCATCGGATCATGCCAGCGGAACCGCGATGAACTTGCCTGAGCGCACTCTGCCGGCCGCAGTGCTCGAAATACTGCTCGTGGAGGACGATCCCGTCCGTGCAGGCATATTTGATGACGGTCTCTCTGGAACAGCCAGGGTTCGCCGGATCAGTGAACTGACGACACCCGCGATTATGGCCGCTACCGATGTCGAGAAGGCAGACATTGTCGTTATCAGCAGCCATGGGCCAGACGCTGCAATGATCAGGACGATCGAGGATGTATCCGGTATGCGCCCAATGCCGATTGTGGTTTTCGTGGAAGCGGATCAGGGAGATCTCGCGCGCCGGGCGATTCGTGCCGGCGCCAGCGGATATGTGGTCAGTGGCCTCGCCGCTGCCCGCGTCTTGCCGGTTATTGACGTGGCGATGGAGCGTTTCCGCCTGATGGATGCTCTTCACAAGGAGCTGTCTCGTTCGAAGAGCGACCTTGAGGCTCGAAAGATCATCGAGCGGGCCAAGGGCCTGCTCATGCAACAGCGCGGTGTCAGTGAACAGGCCGCATATGAGGCGTTACGGAAAATGGCGATGGCGCGCGGCAAGCCCGTGCGGGAGATTGCAGAAACCATTGTCGCCATCTCGAACATGCTGCCCTGAACGGGTACGCCCGGATGTGCCTGTCACCGCCGTCACCGTCTTTCCCTGCGGAACCTGTTGAAACGGCGGCTGCCGATACATTGAGCGCGCGATATGCTGCATTGCACCAATACTGTGCGTCCCGCTGTGCAACTGCGACAGTTGCAGAGTTTTTTGTTTGAACTGCCACCGGCAGCGGGTCTGCTGGTGGCAAGTTCAACGCCGAACCCAGGAAGAGACCCAGTGCCGGGTCGGAACTTCTGACCGCCCGCACGGGCGCTCTCACAAAATCCAGCGGGAGATCCTTCAGGTCTCTCATCGACTTCTGCGGCAGTTCGCTTTGCGACTCCTTGCCACGGAGGGGTTCAGTCGTCCGCTCCGGCGGATGGGGTCGCGCTGTCCAGAAGCAGCGCACAACAAGGGATAATACCAATGAAACTCTCGTTTCGCTCATATCTTATGTCGGGTGTTTTCCTGACGGCAGGAAGCCTGACTGCGACGGCCCAGGAGGTCGCCCTCACTCAGGAACTGGCAGTCACGGACTCCGTTGCTGTCCAGCAGCTCATTACCGTCACCGGCTCGCGGGGCAAGCCGCGCACCGTCGCCGATTCAGCCGTGCCGATCGACGTCCTCGATGAGGCAACCATCAACGATGTTTCGTTCACGGACACGAATGACGTCCTGAAAACGCTCGTGCCATCCTACACGATCGCACGCGAACCGATCTCTGACGGGGCGACATTCATCCGCCCGGCGGCCCTGCGCGGCCTGTCTTCGGACAAGACGCTCGTCCTCGTCAATTCCAAGCGCCGCCACCGTGCCGCTCTGGTGACCATCGGCGGTTCGGGCACACAGGGACCGGACGTTGCGACCATCCCGGCCTCGGCGCTCAAGACAGTTGAAATCCTGCGCGACGGTGCTGCCGCCCAGTATGGCTCCGACGCCATTGCCGGCGTCATCAACTTCATCCTCAAGGACGATGCGGACGGTGCTCAGCTCACCGTTCAGGGCGGACAGTCCTATGAAGGTGATGGTGAAGACCTCCTGATCGCGGGGAATATCGGGCTGGGGCTCGGCAAGAACGGTTTCATCAATATCAGCGTCGAGGGCACGTCGACCCAGCCGACCCATCGCGGCAAGGAATGGGAATCCGGCCAGAGTTCCTTTGATGTGGCAGACTATATCGCCGCCAATCCCGACACGGCCTATCTCTTTGGCTCGGGGGAAGACTTCGACACGAGCAACGTTCAGCTCTGGGGCCAGCCGGATTCCAAGGCGTTCCGCTCATTCGTCAACATGGGTTACACGCTGCCCGGCGGACAGGAACTCTATGCGTTTGCGAACTATTCTGCCTCGTCGGCAGATGGCGACTTCAACTACCGGTTCCCGACGAACTCGGTCAACGCACCCCTGATCCGACTTGAGGATGGATCGACCTTCAAGTTTTCAGATCGTTTCCCCGCCGGGTTCACGCCGCGCTTCTTTGGTGACGTGATCGACTATTCGACCACAGCCGGCATCCGGGGCGAGTTCACGCCCGCCTTCAGCTATGACTTCTCGGCCCGCTACGGCAAGAACGAGATCGATTACAAACTGACTGACACGGTGAACCCGTCGCTTGGCAACGCCTCACCCGAGTCTTTCCATCCGGGCGATCTCATTTCCGATGAAGTCGCCGTTGCAGCCGACTTTGTCTATGAATACGCGATGTCGGGCCTGGCAAGCCCTGTTGATTTCAGCTTCGGTGCGGAATGGCGTGACGAGGGCTATGAACTGGTTGCGGGCGACGAGGCCTCCTACATCGCAGGTCCGTATGCACTTTCCGATCCCTGGGATTTCTGTGATGACACCTTGGCGCCGACCGCCGCAGGGCTCGCAGTCATCGCCAACGGATCGTCGCTCGACTGCTCGAATACAGCCGATCCGGTCTATACGGTCAATGGCGTCGGTTCGAACGGCTTTCCAGGCTATTCGCCGGACTATTCCGGTTCCCTCACGCGCGACAGCTACGGCATCTATGCGGGCGCATCGACTGATCTGACCGAATCCCTGTTTGTGGAAATTGCGGGCAGGTTCGAGAATTATTCCGACTTCGGCGAGACGACGAACGGCAAGATTGCGGCCCGCTGGTCGATTACGCCCGAAATCAATCTGCGTGGCTCCGTAGGCACAGGTTTCCGGGCGCCGACGCCTGGACAATTGGCAACAACCAACGTGTCGACACGCTTCCCGGCGGGTGAGCCGGTGGCGTCCGGTCTCTTCCCGGCCGCGAACCCCGTATCCCAGTTCCTGGGCGCCGAGGAGCTCAAGCCGGAAGAATCGACGAACTATTCGCTCGGCGCGACCGGCAGTTTTGGTTCTCTCGGCCTGACGCTGGACTTCTACAAGATCGACATCTCCGATCAGTTCTACGCGTCACGTTCCATCACGGTGACGCCAGAGATCCGCGACGAACTGCTAGCCGCCAACGTGCCGGGTGCGGACACGATCGGTGCAGTCCAGTTCTTCCAGAATGCCTTTGATTCCACGACGGAAGGTGTCGACTTCGTTGCGACCTACGTTATGGACTGGGACGCCTCCGGAGAAACGGCCTTCACCTTAAGTTCCAATTATAACAGCTTCTCGGTCGAGCAGGTGAACATAGCCGGCCTGTTCCGTGAAGAAGACGTGTTCGACTTCGAGAATGGAAGGCCGGACTTCCGGACCACGTTCACGGCCATGCACACCATCGGCGCCTATACTTTCCTCGGACGGGCGAACTATTACGGCTCCTACACGGCGTCCCAGTGCTTGACCGGAGCAGCTGCAGACGGGTTCAGCTGCCCGGGCGGCCTGATCAAGCAGGAACTCGGAGCCGAAACCCTGTTTGATGTTGAAGTGAGCTATGCGCTCGATGACACAACCAGGTTCACGCTGGGGGCCCGTAACGTCCTTGATGAGTATCCGGACGAGGGTGATCCGGCGCTTCGCGAAACCGGAAACGGCCGAATCTACCGCTCCGACTCGATTGTCGATTGGCAAGGCGGATTCGTCTATCTCAAGGCATCAAAGAGCTTCTGATGCAGCCGGGCACAATCTGACCGCAGATTAGGCAGATTGCCAAAAATGCGGGGAGTGACAGCGCTCGCTCCCTGCATCGCTCCGGGGAGTGTGCGTATCGTCCTCCCGAGCCAATGAACACAAATTAGAAGCACTCATCTATGTCATTATCAAATCTCGACCTGGCGCATGTCAGCCAGTTGATCGCAGTCCTGTTGGCAGCCGGCCTGGTGGCCGGTTTTGTCGCAGGACTTTTCGGAATAGGTGGCGGCTTTGTTGTCGTTCCGGCCCTCCTGCTCACATTCGGCGTCTTCAATGTCGACAGCAATGTCATCACACATCTCGCAATCGGCACCTCCCTTGCCACCATCATCGTGACATCGGCCCGGTCCGTCCATGCGCATCACCAGCGCGGCGCGGTGGACTTCCGGATCATACGCGACTGGACCCTCTGGCTCACCGTCGGAGCGGTGCTCGGCATCCTGGTTGCGCGATACATGGATGGGCGTTCGCTGAAATGGATCTTCTCGATTGGCGTCTTCCTGATGGGCGTGCATTTCATCGTGCCGGTCCTTCAACCGAAAAAGGCCGTCGCATCGGACATGCCGCACGGATTGCTGCTGGCCGGACTGGCCACGTTCCTGGGTGCATTTTCGGCGCTCCTCGGCATAGGCGGGGGTACGATTGCGGTTCTGGTCATGACGGCCTGCGGGCGGGCGATACACCAGGCGGTTGCGACCGCTGCCGGTTTCGGCGTGCTCATTGCGGTGCCGGGCGCTATCGGATTCGCGATCCTTGGATTGGGCGAGCCCGGCCTTCCTTTCGGCTCGATCGGCTATGTGAACGTGATTGCCGTTCTGGCAATTACTGCTATGTCTTTCCTGACCGCGCCACTCGGTGCGCGGGCCGCGCACAGTCTCAACGCCGTAGCTCTGAAGCGTGTATTCGGGATTTATCTCGTCGCAACGTCCGCGATCGTTTTGTACAATTCACTCACAAGCTGATCACAGCGGCTCCATCCGCCCGCGCGGGGCTGTGGCACCTTAAAAAATCATCCAACCACAAACTGGGAAGTAAAAATGGCTTTTGATATTTCACGACGTTTTATGCTGACCGGCGCCGTCGGGGCGTCCGTCGCATGTGCCGCAGCCTGTACAACGGGTCCGGCCGCAGTTGCCGAAGCGGCGTTCCCTGCGAGCGCACCATCCGTGGACCCACAAATACTCGGCCCGCGCGATGGGGTTGCGCTTCTGTCGCGTAACGAGAATCCGTATGGCCCGGCCCCGTCGGCGCTCAAGATGATAGAGTATGCCGGAAAGAAGGGCGCCTATTATCCGGACATCGCAGGCCAGAAACTTGCTGCGATGATCGCTGAACGCCATGGCGTCACGCCCGACATGATCGCCATCACGACCGGATCCGGCGAAGCACTTTCCGCCATCGCCCTGATCTATGGCAAGAAAGGCCCCATCGTTGCCCCGCGCCTTTTCTGGGACACGACAGCTCTTTATGCGGTCAATCTCGGCCTGGCGGAAATTGACCGTGTTGCGCTGGGATCCGACATGAGCACGGATCTCGCAGCCATCGAAGCCAGGGTCACGGCCGGTACCGGCCTCGTTCAGTTATGCAATCCGAACAACCCGACAGGGCTGGTCGCCGATCCGGTCGCCCTGAAAGCAGCCGTGGAGCGCATGTCGAAGCTCGCGACGGTGCTTGTGGACGAAGCCTACATGGAACTGGCGGATGATCCGGAAGGAAACACCTGCATCGGCCTGATCAAGGAAGGACACAATGTCATCGTGTCCCGCACCTTCTCCAAGATATACGGCATGGCCGGCATCCGGGTTGGCTATACGATTTCCTCCCCGGAAACCGCCGCGAAGATCCAGTCGACCTCAATGTCCTGGATTTCGGGCGTCGGTCTTGCCGCCGCAATCGGCAGCTATGACGACACGGCGTTCCTCGACTTCTCGAAAGGCAAGATTGTCGAAGGCCGCCAGATGGTCGTTACCACGCTGGATGCGCTGGACCTGGAATACCTGCCGTCGCAGACCAATTTCGTCTACTTCAAATCGGGCAAGGAAGCCAATGATGTCCAGAAGGCCATGAAAGAGCGCAAGATTTCCATTCGTGGCCAGTACATGGATTATAATGAATGGACGCGCGTTTCGATGGGCACGATCGAGGATGTGGAGAAATTCTGCAAGGCGTTGCCGGAAGTCATCGGCGCCTGATCGCCAAAGACAACAAAGTGACAGGGGACCGGGGCGAAAGCTCCGGTCGTTTGCATGATTTGGGGGGAGGGTAATGTGCGCGCGAAATGAGCGGCTCGAGACATAGGTGACAGATTGTACCGGACACATGGGTAACACTTTCCGCTTTGGCGGGAGGTTACGATGCCATGGAAGGAACAATCGAAAATGGACGAGAGACTGCGCTTTGTCGCCCGCCGGCTGGAGGGTGAATCGATGACGGATCTTTGCCGGGAGTTCGGAATTTCGCGCAAGACCGGCTACAAGATCTTCAATCGTTACAAGGAAGAGGGGCTGATTGCCCTTGAGGATCGCTCGCGACGGCCGGTGCGATATGCCAACCAGCTGCCGGTGCCCATCGAGCGGGCGATCATCGATGCCAAAAAGGACAAGCCCCACTGGGGTGCCCGCAAGATCAGGGAGCTCCTGGTGCGGCGCCTGGCAGGTGACGTGCGCATTCCCGCCCGCTCGACCATCCATGCTGTCCTTGACCGCTACGGCCTTGTGAAGCGGGCAGGCAAGAGGCGCCAGAGGGCATTGGGAACCTCCCTTTCATCGGGATCGGTTCCCAATGCCCTCTGGTGTGTCGACTTCAAGGGAGAGTTCCGTCTCGGCAATCAGGCCTACTGTTACCCGTTGACCGTGACCGACCATGCTTCGCGCTTCATCCTGGCCTGCGAGGCATTGGAGGGCACAAAGGAAGTGCCCGTCATTGCCGCCTTCCACACCCTGTTCCAGGAGCGTGGCCTGCCCGATGCCATACGTTCGGACAATGGCGTCCCGTTTGCCAGTCCCAACGGGCTCTACAATCTCTCGAAACTCTCTGTCTGGTGGCTCAGACTCGGCATCGCCATCGAACGCATCAAGCCAGGCCATCCGCAGCAGAATGGCCGGCATGAGCGCATGCACCTGACCCTGAAGCAGGAAACCACCCGGCCGGCCTGCGAAAATCACCTGCAACAGCAGGTGCGGTTCGATGACTTCGTCAGGGAATATAACACAGAACGTCCGCATGAAGGCCTCGCCATGGCGACCCCTGCAGAGATCTACACGCCGTCATCGCGCATCTATGACGGCCTGCCAGACATCGATTATCCCTTCCATGATCGCGAGGTCCTGATAACCGCCTGCGGCCGGATCTGCATGCATCGGAAAAAAATCAACATCTCCACCGTGCTCGCGGGTCAGCGTGTCGGCGTAA
>NZ_LADU01000043.1 GCF_000961795.1 Hyphomonas sp. BRH_c22 | reverse complement strand
AACTGACCCATGCAACCGGCAGAGCCGAACGCGAGGCGGCCCTCGAGATGATCAGGAAACGCAAGGTTAAACGCGGCGCCACACTTGGTGCCGACAAAGGCTACAATGCCTGGACCTTCAAGCGCGATCTGGAGCAGGCCGGTGTCAGGCCGCATGTCGCCCTGAAGTCCGAGACCGGGAGGTGCGGCCTGCCCATCAAGACCCCCGAGGGCTATGAGGTCTCCCAGCGCATCCGCAAAAGGATCGAGGAGATCTTCGGGTGGACGAAGACAACTGGCGGCTATGCCAAGACGAAGTTCAGGGGAAAGCGGCGCGTTGCCCTCGGCTTCGATATCGCCATCGCCGCCTACAATCTCGTCCGACTACCGAAGCTACTTGCGGGGGCCGCAGCATGAACGCCACCATCGCCGCTGCTATAGGTCAGCGCATAATCCGTAGAAAGATGGTCTATGCCGAAAGAGTGACCTCAATGCCGGCGGAAACGCGCGTCCCGACGCCAAAACGGCGAAAAAAAGTCTCACAGACCCCAAAAAATCTATACTCCACAACGTGCAAACAGGCTTTTTCAGCAGCCTGCTAGTGGCTGACGGCTATGAAATCCCGCTCCATCGCTCGCTGACCGAGCCGATCCTGATGGCGGGCGCGCCCCGCACGGCCGCCATCGCCATCGGGACGCTCGCCGCTGCTGTCGGCCTGGGCCTCCAGCTCTGGATACCGGGCCTTGTTCTCTGGGCGGTCGGGCATTCGGCAGCGGTGTTCATGGCGCGCTCTGATCCGGATTTCATGGCCGTTGCCGGCCGGAGCACGCGGCACAAGGAGCATCTGACATGCTGAACCTGAAAGAATACGCAGAGACCCTGGTCCTACTGGCCGACTACCTGCCCTGGGCCTGTCTCGTCGCGCCGGGCGTCGTCCTCAACAAGGATGGCAGCTTCCAGACCACGTTCCGCTATCGCGGCCCTGACCTCGAAAGCTCGACAGACGAAGAACTCGTTTCCGTGATGGCGCGGGTCAATAATGTGCTGCGCCGGTTCGGCTCGGGCTGGGCGCTGTTCTTCGAAGCGCAGCGCCATGAAGTGCATGATTATCCGGAGGCTGAGTTCCCCGACGCGCTGTCATGGCTCGTCGATCAGGAACGGGCATTACAAGCCGAAGAAGCCGGAACCCGGTTCGAAAGTGCCTACTATCTGACCCTGCTCTGGCTCCCACCCGCCGATGCCACGGGCCGGGCCGAGAAAGCCCTGATCCAGCGCGCCGAGACCGAAGACGCGGCGACCTGGCGTCATCGCCTGGAGACCTTCCAGCAACATGCCGCCCGCGTCTTCGATCTCCTCTCCACCTGTCTCGCCGAAATCGCAAAGCTCACCGATGACGAGACGCTGACTTATCTGCATTCGACGATTTCCACGAAGCGCCATCCGGTCGTGAGGCCCGAGTTGCCCGTCTTCCTGGACGCCATTCTCGCCGATGAACCCTTCGCCGGTGGCCTCGAACCCATGATCGGTGACGCGCATTTGCGCACGCTGACCATTCTCGGCTTTCCGGCCTCAACGCTTCCCGGCATTCTCGATGAGCTCAACCGGCAGGGCTTTGCCTATCGCTGGGCGACGCGGTTCATCGCGATGGACAAAGCCGAGGCCGAGAAAGTCCTCGGCAAAAAACGCCGGCACTGGTTCGCCAAGCGCAAATCGATCGGCGCGGTCCTGCGCGAGACCCTGTTCAATGAACAAGCCGCCCTCGTTGACAATGACGCCGACAACAAGGCTGCCGACGCCGATGCGGCTTTGCAAGAGCTTGGCTCCGATCTTGTCTCCTATGGCTATGTCACCACGACCATCACCGTTGCCGATCCCGACCGGCGCACCGTCGATGACCATATCCGAATTGCCGAGCGCATCGTGAATGGCCGCGGCTTTACCGCGATCCGCGAGACGCTGAACGCCGTCGATGCCTGGCTCGGCTCATTGCCCGGCCATCCATACGCCAATGTCCGCCAGCCGATCCTGCACACGCTGAACCTTGCCCATATGGTGCCGCTCTCGGCGGTCTGGGCGGGCGAGGAGACCAATCGCCATCTCAACGCCCCGGCGCTGATCCAGGCGCAGACCGATGGCACGACGCCGGTCCGGCTGAACCTGCATATCGGCGATGTCGGGCATACGCTTGTGGTCGGCCCGACCGGCGCGGGGAAGTCGGTGCTCCTGTCGCTGCTTGCCCTGCAATGGAAGCGCTATGAAGGCGCGCAGGTCTTCCTCTTTGAAAAGGGCCGTTCGGCCCGCGCCGCAACGCTCGCCATGGGCGGCGCACATATCGATCTCGGCGGTGCCCGCGCCCCGAGCCTTCAGCCGCTGAAGGACATCGACACCGGACACGGGGCGAGCTTTGCCGCCGACTGGCTGGCGGGCCTGTGCACCCATGAAGGCGTGGCCATGACGCCGGAGCTCAAGGCCCGGCTCTGGGAAGCGATCCAGTCTCTCAGCTCAGCGCCTGAGTCCGAGCGGACGCTGACAGGCCTCAGCCTGATGCTGCAGGACGAGACGCTCAAATCCGCTCTGCATCCGTTCACGCTGGAAGGCCCGCATGGACGGCTTCTGGATGCTGATCATGAAAGCCTCAGTCTCGCGGACACCGCCACCTTCGAAATGGAAGAGCTGATGCACGCCAAAGGCGCGGTGGTACCCGTGATCACCTACCTGTTCCACCGGCTTGAGGCCCGGTTCACCGGCAAACCAACGCTGCTCATCCTAGATGAGGCCTGGCTGTTCATGGATGATCCGATGTTCGCGGCGCGCATCCGCGAATGGCTGAAGACCCTGCGAAAAAAGAACGTGTCCGTCGTGTTCGCCACGCAGAGCCTGGCCGACATCGCGAACTCAAGCATTGCGCCAGCGCTCGTCGAGTCCTGCCCGACACGGATATTCCTGCCCAATGAACGCGCGCAGGAACCGCAGTCCCGCGAGACCTATCACCGGTTCGGCCTCAACGCCCGCCAGATCGAACTGATCAGCCGGGCCACCCCGAAGCGCGATTATTATCACCAGTCGCCGCTGGGTGCGCGCGTGTTCGACCTCGGCCTCGGGCCGATCGCGCTCTCGATCTGCGGTGCGTCCTCGCCCGACGATCAGGCCATGCTCGACCGCATCTGGGCCGAGACGGAAGGCGACGGGTTCGCGGCCTGCTGGCTGATCGAGAAGGGCCTGCCCTGGGCGGCTGAGCTGCTCACCCGCTGGCCCGGACATGCGCCGGAGTCCGAAGCGCACGCGCCCTTCAATCCCGCCCACATCCTCGCAGCCGAATAGGAACCCCCGATGAAACGTCTTCTCTCCTCCGTCCTCATCTGCGCCGCGCCGCTTTCTATCCTCATCGCGCCGCCAGCTTCGGCCCAATGGACGGTCTATGACCCCGCCAATCACATCCAGAACATCTACCAGGCCGTCCGCTCCCTTCAGGAGGTGAACCAGCAAATCCAGCAGCTCACCCATGAGATCGAGATGCTGGAGAACATGGCGCGCGATCTCGAAGCGCTGCCTGACAGTATTGGACTTGTACCGGTTTTGTGCCGGTCACTTGAGAGTTAAACACTCATACAAGGAGACCGAAGAGATGATGAAGCATACAGAAGATTTCAAACAGGAAGCGGTTCGCATTGCGCTGACCAGTGGATTGTCCCGGCGGCGTGTGGCTGCTAATTTGGGTGTCGGATTGTCGACGCTGGGCAAGCAGGTGACCGCCGAACTCAACAAGGGTGAGGCGCGCAACACTCTGGCCCGGGCCGTTGCCTTCCACCGCCTTGGCCGGTTCCGAGATCGGGGCCAAGAAAACCAGCAAACTCGCGCTGCCGCGCTCAATCTTGTGACGGCGGCAATCATTTTGTTCAATTGTCGATATCTCAACCGGGCCGTGGGCGCACTCAACCTCCGCGCAATGCCTGATCATGCAGAGGCGCTGCGGCAATTGTCCCCGCTGGGCTGGGATCATATCAATCTGACTGGCGACTATGTTTGGTCTGACGTCGGCAATTTTGATGATGATGGGCTTTTACCGCTGAAAATCACCGCAAAGTGATCAGCTTGCATGGCCCTTCCGTGAATCTGTGTCCCAATAATGCACTGAGGCCTCCAGGGGGATGGTTGGCTGGTCGACGAGCCGGTCGGGCAACTGTTGGGACAATGCCGCGATGGAGAGCTTCTTCTCCTTGCTCAAGACCGAGCGGATCGCGCGGAAAGTTTATCGCTCGCGCAACCACGCTAGGGCCGATGTGTTCGATTACATCGAATGCTTCTACAACCCCATCGGCAGGCACTCGACCATCGGATACAAAAGCCCCATCGACGTCGAACGCGAAGCCGGTGTAGCATGAATGAGCCTATCTCCGTGTCCACCAAACGGCAGCAGGCCACAACTGGGCCTGCGGGCAAGACGGCGGTCAATTGACAGCATGCGCGCCTGCGCGTCATACGGAACAGAAGGGCGCGTTGCGCATAACACGCCGGGGCCGCTAGGAGAAGAATGCAACATGCTGCAAGGATTGATGCAGGACGCACCGTTGCTGGTCAGTGGTATATTACAATATGCCGCCCGCGCGCATGGCGAGCGGGAGATCGTCTCGAAGCTCGTCGATGAGTCCGTCTGGCGGTATGACTGGCGTAGCTGCGACCAGCGTTCGCGCCAGGCGGCGCAGGCCCTTGGCGTGCTCGGTGTTGCAACGGGCGACCGCGTCTCCTCACTCGCCTGGAACACGCACCGCCATCTCGAACTCTTCTATGCGATTCCTGGAATGGGGGCCGTTCTGCACACCGCCAACCCGCGCCTCAGCGACGAACAGATCGCCTTCACTATCGAGCATGCAGGTAGCCGTGTCCTATTGTTTGAACCTAATCTTGCCGAGCTCGTCGCACGGTTGCGCCCTCTCCTCCCCGGGATCGAGCATTATGTCCTTCTCGCCGAGCGCGCAGCTTTCGTGCCGGATCTTGCCGACGCGTTGAATTATGAGGCCTTGCTAGCGCACGAGGACGGCGCCCTCGCATGGCCGAGCTTCGATGAAAAGGCGGCCGCCTTTCTTTGCTATACCTCGGGGACGACAGGCGACCCCAAGGGCGTCCTCTACAGCCACCGCTCGATCGTTCTCCATGCCATGGCGGCCGGCCTCAGCAGCGCCTTCGGATTCAGTGCTTTCGATGTCATCATGCCGTGCTCTTCAATGTATCACGCCACCGCATGGGGTCTGCCCTTCACGGCTGCGATCAACGGCTGCAAGCTTGTGCTTCCGTGCGACAAGATGGACGGTGCCAGTCTTGCCAACCTGATCAACGAAGAGGGCGTCACCTTTTCGGGCGGCGTGCCAACGATATGGACGATGTACCTCGCGCACCTTGATGCCACGGAGAAAGGCGTCGGCAATCTCAAGCGCCTCGTGATCGGCGGCTCGGCCGTGCCGAGGGCAATGGCCGAAACGTTTCGGACACACTATGGAGTCACCGTGCTCCAGCTCTGGGGCATGACCGAAACCAATCCGCTCGGGGTGATTTCGACACCCACCCCGCTCCTTATGGCTGAAGGTGACGATTTCGCGATCGATGTTCTGCTCAGCAAGCAGGGTCGCATGCAGTTCGGCATCGAACTGCGCATTATCGATGATGGCGGCGTGCCGCTGCCATGGGACGGCGAGCAGGCTGGCGCGCTTCAGGTGCGCGGACCATGGGTCGTCGACCGCTATTTTCCCGATATTGAAGGCGTCGGCAGCGATGGCTGGTTCGACACCGGCGACATCGGCACGATTGACCGCTTTGGCTTTCTCCGGCTGACCGATCGCGCGAAGGACGTCATCAAGTCGGGCGGCGAGTGGATCAGCTCGATCGACCTCGAAAATGCGGCGGTTGGATATCCCGGCGTCCGGATTGCAGCCGTTATCGGCGTCTATCATCCAAAATGGGAAGAACGTCCCCTTCTCGTGATCGAAACACATGAGGGCCAGGTCGTTACCGCCACCGACATTCGCGCGCACCTAGAAACGAAGGTTGTTCGCTGGTGGCTGCCGGACGACATCCTGTTTGCAAAAGTGCCGCTTACAGCGACCGGAAAGATCGACAAAAAGGGCTTACGCGAAACGTATCGCGACCACCTTGCCTAGGCGAGGTCACATCCGGCAAGGCCATATAGAATAGAATTCAACGCCTACGGGCAATAGCCCGCTTCTCTTTTTTCAGTAGCTTCTTGGCAGACCAAGGACATGTTCAGCGACATGGGACAGGATCATGTTCGTGCTAATCGGGGCCACTTGATACAACCGGGTTTCACGTTACTTGCGCTCAATGTCATATTCGACAGCAAAACCAAATCCGCCATGGGTCTGGATGCAGGCTTCACCGGCAGCCCAGCTTGCCTCTGCAGCGAGCATTTTTTAGATATTGGCTTGCTCGCCAACATTTTCGCCCGCCTCATATTTGCGCAGCCCGTCATGCACCATCAACTCGGCGGCGCGCATTTGTACGTAGGCGCGCGCGATAGGAAATTGCACACCCTGATTCTGGCCGATAGGGCGACCGAAAAGAACGCGCTCATTCGCGTAGGCCGTTGCCTTGTTGATGAACCATTTAGCATCGCCCACGCATTCCGCAGCGATCAGCAAGCGCTCGGCGTTCATGCCTGACAGGATGTATCGAAAGCCTTTGCCCTCATCGCCAATCAAATTTGCGACAGGTACGCGTAAGTCCTCGAAGAAAACTTTGGTGGTCGCGTGGTTCATCATCGTTTCGATGGGTCGTATGGTGAGGCCATTGCCGATCGCTTCGCGCATATCGACGAGGAACACCGAGAGCCCCTCGGTGTGCGACGCACCTGATCTTGCGGCGTGGTGCGAGCGAGGAGAATCATCAAGTCCGAATGTTCGGCGCGGCTGGTCCACAGTTTCTGCCCGTTGATGATATAGTGATCGCCATCCCTTTTTGCGGAAGTTTTCAGGCTTAGTGTATCCGTGCCACTGGTCGGTTCGGTTACGCCAAAGGCCTGCAGCCGCAATTCGCCGCTCGCAACCTTGGGAAGATATTGTGCTTTCTGCGCGTCGTCCCCATGGCCGCATAGCTTACAATAAATGGCCTCCGACAATCCCGGGGCGGTTCAATTTACATGGATCAATTTATCCAGAGCGTGATGAACATCGGAAAGCCTTGATCATAGTTTTGGGATGTAGATAGGCGAATCGAACCGGAAATCGCTTCGCGCTCAGCAAGTGACATGACGCCCAGCTTTCCCCCAGCTGGGATTAGAGCCGAGCCACGTTGTCGCGCATGAGCGCTGTGTACCCCGTCAGCATTTTGGCTGCATCCGCTGTGCTAAACATCGCCATCCCTTTGACAAGTCCTGATAACGAGTCCAGCTTGTTTTAGTCGGCAAGGTTGGGTAGCGTCCCATCACGTGGTGTAATTCGTGCACGCCGTCTCGGCTGCGGTGATGGGTTCAGTTGCCCACGCCGGGCAGACTGAGAACAGGGTTATCGACGATCCTGGCGAGACTTTCCAGTGACATGTATCGCCGGGTGAGCGCCCATTCGTCGTTCTGCTCAAGCAGCAGTGCGCCGACAAGGCGGATGATGGCGGCATCGTTCGGGAAGATACCGACGACATTGGTGCGTCGCTTGATCTCCTTGTTGAGGCGTTCAAGGGGATTGGTCGAGTGGATCTGCGTCCAGTGTTCCTTCGGGAAGACCATGTAGGCGAGCACGTCTTCCTCGCTGGCGTCCATCAGTTCGGCGACTGAGTTGAAGCGCTCTCGCAGATTATCGGCAACACTGCGCCATTGTTCACGGGCTGCCTCCTGGGTCTCCTGAACGAACACCGTTTTCACCAGGGCGGCGACGGCGGCCCGGTGCGTCTTGCCGACACGGCCAAGCACATTGCGCATCCAGTGCACCCGGCATCTTTGCTGGCTGGTGTTCAGCACTTTCGATGCGGCCGCACGCAGGCCTTTGTGATCATCGGCGATGACGAGCTTCACGCCGCGCAGGCCGCGTGCTGTCAGGGACCTGAGGAAGTCCTTCCAGAACGGCTCTGCTTCCGATTCGCCGGTGGCGAGGCCCAGAACCTCGCGCTTGCCTTCGGCATTGGCCCCGACAGCCACTATGGCAGCGGTCGAGACGATCCGTCCGCCCTGCCGGCTTTTGATGTACGTGGCGTCGATCCACAGGTAAGGCCACTCGCCTTCGATCGGGCGGTTCAGGAAGGCTTGTACACGCTCGTCGATCTCTTCGCACAGCCGGCTGACCTGGCTCTTCGATATGCCCGTGCCACCCATCGCCTTGACCAGGTCGTCCACCGCGCGCGTCGAGATGCCCTTGATGTAGGCTTCCTGGATAACGGCCGTCAGCGCCTTCTCGGCCGTTCGGCGCGGTTCAAGGAAAGATGGGAAGTAGCTGCCCTTGCGCAGCTTCGGGATATCCAGATCGATCCGGCCAGCCCGTGTGTCCCAGGCTCTCTCCCGGTAGCCATTCCTGTAGGTCTTGCGATCCGCGGAGCGGGCACCGGGAGCCGCGCCCGTATGCGCCTCCACCTCCATCTCCATCAAGCGCCCGGCTGCAAAGGCCAGCATGTCGCGCACCAGATCGTTGTCTGCGCTCTGGTCAATCAGCTCGAATAAAGCCAATCTGTCTTCGGTCATCGTGTGAGGTCCTTCTGGTTGAGTTTCGCAACCACAACCTCGACGGATTCGCGCACGATGACCTTCCTCAGGTCGAATTTACACCAAGTCCCGGGACGCTACCCAAGGTTGCCAGACATTTTCCCAAGCAGGGTCTTGACCGTGTCAAACTCCGTTGCGGAAATTCCTGCCAGTCGTTGCGCGTATATCGCGTCGGCCTCCGACCGAAGTGATGGAAGTATCTCGATAGCCTTGGGAAGCAGGTGCAGGCTCCAGACGCGCCGATTCCCTTCCATCGAACGCCGCTCGACAAAATGTGCCTTTTCCAACTGATCGATCACATGACCCACACTCGCGCGTTCACGATCTAGGTGTTTTGCAAGTTCGGTCTGGGTGAGTCCCGGTGAGCGGAATATATAGGCAAGGGCGCGCCACTGAGTGCGAGACAGGCCAAATTTTGCCACGGACGCATCAAACAGCTTGCGCAGTTTGCGCGGAACTTCCTCGACGAGAAAAACGATCTCGTCGGCCTCGGTCACATAGCTATCCTGGTTGATTTCGTCGCGCATCGAGGAGGCTCGCGCAATCGGCGATGACACGCGTCGGGCCGATGATCCGTGCCCGCTCGACGCTAGCGAGCGAACTTTAGGCAAGAAGGTGTTCGTGGCATCTTGCAGGGCCGATCATGCTCAATCAGTTTTTCGGTAACCATCAAGACTGCGACGCCCGCGACCGACGTTCAAAACCCAACCGCAGCGCTCAGCGTCAGGTCCCTGCGGCCGGGGTTGCCCCGGTTTTCGCGCTGGGCGGGATGTGTCTCCTCACCAGCAGCAACGCGATCACCGTCACGGCCATGGCGGCGGCCACTACATAATAGAAGCCCACCGGGCCGAAGCCGGACAGGGCCGCTGCGCCGATAAAGCTGCTCAATACCGCACCGACCCTGCCGATTCCCGCCGAAAGTCCAACCCCGGTTGCACGCAGCAACGTCGGATAGACGTGTGACGCGAGCACGTAGAGTACAACTTGAAGGCCTACGATACAGCCACCAAGCAGGGCCAGCGCCGTCAGGAGCAGCAGCTTTGGCGCGGCCGGGTCAAACCCCATGCGGCTCAACGCCAAAGCCCCCCCGGCACCGCCAAGCGCCATAATCACCATTGGCAACCGCGACCCGGTGAAAAGGATTATCCAGGATACCAGCACCGCAGCCACAATCGCCCCCACATTAAACGTCAGCAGGCCGCGGCTCGATGTCGGAAGGTCGAAGCCGGCATCGGCGAGCATGGTCGGAAGCCAGTTAAACGACATGAACACCGCCAGCAGGCAGCCAAAGAAGGCCAGCCACAAGAGCAATGTATCACGCAAGTAGGGAGGGCGGAGAAGGGTTGCCGCCGATGGCTTGTTGACACCCGATTCGGCGCGATCGACAAACACGGCGTCCGACGGCACGTCGAACCGCATCCTTTCGAAGATCTGGCGCAATTCGTTCGACCGTTCCGGCCGGGTCACCAGAAATCGTGGAGATTCCGGCAGCAACAAAAACAGCGCCAATGCCAGCACTAGCGGCAAGGCGCCCGCCACAGCGAACAATCCCCGCCAGCCCAATGCCGGAAGCGCTTCGGCAGAAACAAACCCGCCGACCACTCCGCCAACCGCCATGCAAACCAAACTAAGCGTAACCGCAAAACTGCGACGGTGTTGGGGCGTATACTCTGCAACCAGTGCGGTGACATTCGGGAGCGCGCCGCCCAGACCGATACCCGCAATAAAGCGGAATAGTCCCAGTGTCGGCAAGTCATTGGCGAAAGCGATTGCGCCCGTCATTGATCCGAAGATGATTGTGCTGGCCAACAGGGCTATCTTGCGTCCAAACTTGTCGCCGATGATCCCGCCGATTGTGGCGCCTATGGTCATGCCGATCAGGCCGATCGCCAGCACCGGCGCAAGTTCTTCCTTGGTCAGGTTAAGGTCGGGCAGCATCGCCGGGGCGGCAAAACCGAGCGCCAGCGCATCGAAACCATCGAGCACGATCACCAGGGAGCACAGCAGAAGCACCAGCTTCTGATAGGGCGTCCATGGCGATGTGTCTGAAGCAAACCCCACGTCGAATTCGGGGGGACCAGCTGGGATTGCATTAGGGGGCACACCTCCCCCAATCTCTTTGGCACTCATAATGGACATCCTCGCCGTTGCTGTTTTCGCTGGTCTACATGGTTGAGCAAAATTGCGCCAGCCTGCCGAACGCCCCTTTGCTTGCTTCCCAAATACGCTTCGTCAGCGGACTTTCTCCGTTCGAGCTTCCTGGGGATGATGCTCCGCCCGGTCGATTGTTCCAGCACCGTAACCAGCCCGCGCTGCCGATTGGCGGTCCTGTGCCTTGTGATCGGCGCAGTGCGGAAGGCGGGAGCGCGTGCAGCGTAGCGCCTGTCCATGAGTAGAGGCCAGCCTGACCGATCGCGGCGAGAGGCCGTTCGCAGCCGTAGGGACGGCAGTGATCTGATCGGGCAGCCTGTCGGGCCATCTATTATTCAGCTGGCTGCAATGCCGCGTCTTTTTCCTGGCGGTAGGCCAGATGGGACTCCATGTTCTCCGGCTTGACCCCAAAGGCTGTCTGTCGGCTGATGTTCTGACGGTTGATCTCATCGAACTTGATGAAATAGGCCTTATGCATCCTGTAAAAGGGAATTTCCGGATAGAGATGATGGATGAGATGGTAGTTCTGATAAACCAGCAACGGTGTCAGCAGCCATTCCCATCCGTAGCGCATCGTCGTCGCCATATAGGGCTCTTCATCCTGTGCAACCATCGCCGGATAGTGCGGCAGAATCACGAAAACGATCGCAATCAGGAACAGCGTGATTCGCGAGGGCAGAAACCACAACATGAAGAGTTCGAAGCCGTATCCAAAATAAAGGGCCGCTACAAACAGCGCGAGCAAGACCGAGTAAAAAGCGACGAGTTCCTTGCCGTGCTTTTTGCGAACATTCTGGCCGTACTTGAAAAAATAATAAATATAGGCGCCGTCAAACATCGTCCAGCGAAACGGCACCTGCCACCATGACGACTCGTGTTCGAAGCGATCAGGGTCTAGTGGGCCATTGGCATAGCTGTGGTGTTTGTTGTGCACCCACCGCAGAAGTACCATCGGGGCATATGGGAACAAGAAGAAGAGGCCGATCGCTCCGATCGTCTCGTTTAGCCATTTGACCCTGGAAAGGGACATATGGGCCGCATCATGTATTACGCTGAAAAGCAGATAGGTGATCAGGCCGTTGGCGATGGTGCCGAGCCAGATAGGTATCTGCCCCGTCAATGCCAGATACCAGACAATTCCGATGCCACCCATCGAGGCAACGAAAAGCAAGAAGGTCGGCAGCGCCAGTAACGGTGCCCTTCGCAACTGCTCGAAATACTCTTCCTGGTTTTTTGGAAAAACACTCGCAGCCATACCACATCTCCCAAATCTTAATTAACCCATGGGTTCAGCCATCGCGGTTTGGCGTTCCATGTTTTGTGTTCAATTGCTCGTTGCACAATTGTGCGGACTATAGACGCATGTTGTATAATATACAACTCTTATCCTGAAATGACATGGCAATCAGGCAACCCCGTTGAACGCCCGGCGCCCATACTAAACCGCCCAGGGATTGTCGGAAGCGATTTTTTAAAGTTACACGGCCATGCCGACGTTGGTCAGCATGGCATAATATTTTTGTTCGGCAAGCGGGGCTCAAATGTCAAATCGGCTCCCATAGGCAAACACTTGTTATCGTTCAAATTATAACAACTAAGGGCCTGAATGACGCCGGGCCCTTCTGTTGCGGCCGAAGCACTAGTTACCGGTTTGGCGGAAAATATCCGTCGCTTCGGCTGACCACCTGATCAAATCGGATAGACCAGATATCGCGGAAGTACTGAGGTATCGAGCTCAGCGCGCCTCGATAACAGCTTCAGTTCGCCATTCTTGTCTTGCCGAACAGTATCGAGATACTGCCCTGCCGCCAGCACTTGGGTGATACCGCTGTCTTTAGGCGTCATGAACACCGAAAAATTTGATCGCATTTCCAGGGTGGTTGCATCAACGCGATCAAAGCTGGTGAGCTGGACGAAATGGCGGGTTCGATAGTCCTGAAAGGTGCCAGCCCAGATGTCGTTCACGAAGGTGACGCGATCCTCGAGCCTGGCGCGGCAGTCGTCGTACATGAATCCAAGGGCGAGTCCGTGCTCCGAATTTTCCGCCGAACGGCAGTAGTAGGCGGCAGCCTCCTCGTCCGCGTAATTACCAAGCCACCCCGGCATATCCTTGCTGTCGAGCGCGTGAGCATCAGCCAGCAGCAGGGCGTTAAGCGCCGCTTCGAGCGATGTATCTGTCTGCATCATACTGTCGCCCTTTCGAAGCCCATGACCGAACGGTAATATTCCCAGCGCGGAAGATTGCCGCTCTCGTCATTCTGAAGAAATTCCGATTCCAGCTTCAAAGGGTCATGTACTCCCTTCTGGAAGATGGCCGACCCTGGTGTGTGGTTTCCGATGTGGATGCGGTGAAAGACCGAAGCATCCTCCATGCTGATCAGGCCGCACGGGCCGAGCAGGTTGGAACTTTGCCGCAGGCGATGGCGAACCATGTCCTCGTCGTCATCCTGATGGGCGAAATAGGCATAGTGGACTTCAACCGTCTCCGCATCGATCGGTGTAGCGAAGCGCAAGTTGATGACGTCAAGATGCTTCGTCGAAACGAAGGTTGGAAACAGCGAGACGATCCGGGATCCGACCGCCGGGTCCTGCCCTTTGAACTCGATCAGCGACTTGTCCTTGAGCACGGAAGGCCCGGTTGCCACAGAAAGGGCCGATTCGAAGCAGATGTGGCCGCGGTGCGTTGCCGTGTACTGGCGACCCTTGCCGCCTTGCCAGTTGAGCATCTTGAACGCCTGATGCAGCAACGGAGCATGATAGCCATCGTTATCGGTATACGACTTCCAGTTCGTATCATAACGGACCTTCTGGTAGCCAAGCAGCTTGAGCCGCCCGTCGCCCGCAAGCAGCTCGCGCAAGCAATTCTGCGAGTCGCCCAGATATTCAAGCAGCGGCTCGGTTTCCGCCGAAAGCGTCACGAATATCAGGCCAAAATAGATGTCGAACCGCGGCTGGGCAAGCGGATAGTCAGCTTTGTTGAAACCGGGCAGAAATTCCCGTGGGTTAGGACACCCGACCAGGTCACCCTTCGAATCGAACAGCCAGCGGTGGTAAGGGCATTCGAATTCGGTCTTGTTGCCCATGATCGCCGTCTCGAGCTGATTGCCGCGGTGCGAGCAAGCGTTGTAGAACACCCGCACCACGCCCTCGACGTCGCGCCCGATAAGCAGCGGTACGCCCGCCAACCGGAAAGTCTTGAAATCTCCTGGGTTGGGCAATTCGCTTTCATGGGCGACCGGGTGCCATTCGGTGCCGTGAAAAATCCGTTTGACCTCCTCCGCATAGATGTCCTTGCGAACAAAGGCTTCTTTAGGAACTTCATTATAGTTTTTCGGCCACGACAGGTTAATCTCCGTCATCTGCTCTCTCCCAAATTATCGCGCTGATATCATTTCTCAGATTCGAGTGCTTTGCCGAGCTCAGCCCACATTCTGCCCGACTGGCGCGCGCCTTCGAGGTAGGGTTCCGGGCAAAGATGATAAGGCGGACGGGCCGGGCCGGCATTCATCCACCCGCCGGCATTCATCCGCGCCTTTTCAAGCGCGATGTTGTAGGTCGAGAATTCCTTAAAGCTGCCGTTAGGGAACAGCGGCGCTGCCGTTGGGCCGAGCTGGCCCATAAAAGCCCGCGCCGCGCTCCAGTCGCCCGTCGCGCGCGCTTGCGACACGAGGTCGCGCAGCGTAGTTGTCACCAGCGGATGACACACGGCACCGCTGGACCAGAAGGCGTCGATTGAATCGTCCATACGGGCTGCACCATAATAGTCGAAGTCGATCGGCAGCAGCTTGATGCGACCGCGAACTGCCGCAAGGTCTGGCAGCAGGGTGCCGACACCGATGTACTTCGCCGTGACGACCTGCGGAAGCTCGGCCACCTGTGCCCAGAATGAACGTGGAAAATCGAATTTGAAAGCTTCGGGATTGGCGTAGATCGCAATGTTCATTTCAGGGACGGCTTCAGCGACATCCTTGTAGAACTGCACGGCAACGTCGAGGCTGGGAGCGCACCACATCGGGACTCCCAACATAGTGCCATCCGCACCTATATCGAGCGCCTGCCGGGTTAACGCGACGGTATCGCGGGTGTTGATGCAGGTAGTTCCGACAAAAATCGGCACCCGGCCAGCCGCAGAATCGACCAATGCCTTCATGAAATCGAGCTTTTCATCGTGGGTCATGGTCGCCGCTTCCCCAAGCGTGCCCATGCTTAGAATTCCGTTAATTCCTGCGTCGATAAGACCGTTTACCACGCGCGCGGTCTCATCGAGATCCACCGTTTTTGTCGCGCGCCAATCCGAGGCATTGTCCTTCGCCGGAGTGGGAATAATTGCCCATGCTCCTTTGATGTCGGCTGGGGCCATAAGTGTACGCGTCATCTTCGTCGCTCTCCTAGAATTTACGTCAGGTGATTGTTGCCGCAGTGTCCCGGCGTTCTGCATTGTGTAACGCTTTTCCTTGCATGACATAAAGTGCGGATATATACAAGATCGTCCTTCGACCTTGCGTATTTTTCAGGAGTTCGGGAAAGAGGAGCAGACTGACCATGCCTATATGCAGACGGTTCGAAAACCAGGTAGCGGTTGTGACAGGCGGAGCTCAAGGTGTCGGGCTGGCCACCGCCCAGCGCCTGGCGGAAGAAGGCGCGACGGTGATCGTCGCTGACCGCGCAGCTCAAGCCACGCAGGATGCGGTCGACCGGCTGCGGGCCGACGGCGCGGACGCCCACGCCGCCATCTTCGACCTTGAGCAATGCGAGGGAGCGACCGAACTTTACCGGACGGTTTCCGATCAATTTGGCCGGATCGACGTGGCAGTCCACAATGTGGGCGGCACGATTTGGGCCAAACCCTATTGGGACTATACACCAGACGAGATCGTGGCAGAAATTAACCGCTCGCTGTGGCCGACTCTTTGGTGCTGCCACGCAGTGGTGCCCTATATGCTCGCGGCCGGGCGCGGTTCGATCGTCAATATCGGTTCAGTGGCCACACGCGGCGTGAACCGGGTGCCCTATGCCGCCGCCAAGGGCGGAGTCGCTGCGCTGACCGCTGCCCTGTCGCTGGAACTGGAAACCAGCGGTGTCCGAATCAACTGCGTTGCGCCGGGGGGTGTCAATGTTACCCGGGTCACGCCGCGCGATCCGGCGCCAATGAGCGACGCCGTCAAGGCGGGCTTTGCCGGGGTGATGGAGCAAACCATGCGCGACACCCCGATGGCCCGTTTCGGCGAACCCGAGGAACTGGCCGCCGCAATCTGCTTTTTTGCATCGGAAGAAGCGTCGTACGTTACGGGACAGACGCTCTTCGTCGCAGGCGGCGGTATCGGATAGGCCGGTCCCGCGGCGCTGCCATCCATCAAGCGGTCTGTTTAAGCAGCTCACGTAATGAAACATCCGCATCGGCAAGCCGGTCCGCACTGGCGATCACCCGCCGTTCGACCAGCCGTTTGCCAATTCCCATGTCGGCAGCGCGGTTGACAGTCAGGACTCCTTCAATGGTATTCCCGGAGAGGAAGAAAGCGACGAATGCGTTGCTTTCGACGTCGCCGCGGACGACAATCTCGGCTTCTACCGGAATTTGTCCGCAGAACTGGATGTTCAGATCGAACTGGTCGCTCCAGTACCACATCGGCTTGCAGTAATCGACTTCGTGGCCAAGCATTGCCAAGGCCGCAGCCTGGGCTTGGTCGGCCGCGTTTTGGTACGTTTCCTGACGGAATCGACCACCAAAAAACCCGTCCTGTTCGGCCACGTCGCCGGCGGCGAACACTATTGGACTACTGGTTTGGCAACGACGATCGACGACGATCCCGTTGTTTACAGTCAACCCGGCATCTATCGCCAGCGACGTTGCAGGAATGATTCCCACGCCGACTACGACAGCGTCGCAAGGGATGAGGGTGCCGTCGTCGATCTCTACGGCGGAGACGCGACCGTCCGCGAACTTGAACCCCGTGACGCCCCGGTTGAAATAGGTCCTGACCCCACGCTTGCTGTGCTGCTCACCCAGCCATAGGCCGAAGCGCTTGCCCAGCGCCCGTTCCATCGGCGCCGCCAGCGGCTCTATCGCGGTTACCTCGCAGCCCAGCTTGATCGCGCTGGCTGCCACTTCAGCACCGATCACCCCCATCCCGACAATAACGACCCGCGCCCCTTGACGAAGGTCGAGTGCCATCCTGGTGGCGTCGTCGCGGGTGCGCAGATAATGGACATTGGCACAATCGGCTCCCGCTAAATTGAGTTTGCGGGCATGCCCGCCGGTCGCCAGCAACACCTTGTCGGCGGTGACCAGCGGCCCGCCGGACAGGCGCACTCCGCCCGCATTCAAATCTAGCGCTTCAACACGCGTGTTGAGAAGCAGGTCGATCCTGTTTTCCGCGTACCAGCCCTCATCTTGCAAGAAAAAATTATTCGGAGCCTCCGCCGTATTCCACAGAAGTTCTTTCGAAAGAGGTGGGCGTTCATAGGGCCTCAACGGCTCTTCACCGATAAGGGTGATCTGACCGTCAAACCCCGCCTGCCGAAGTGCTTCCGCCGCTCGCCCACCAGCAAGATTCGCACCTACAATCGCTACCGAATGCACTCGATTTCTCCCAATTTCACGAACGCCGCCATACCTTTATCCTTGCACACTCTGTTAAGGTTTGTGTTGCACAATATACAATATGTTGTAAATCCGTCAATATCTGTCATTTCGAATTTTCTCGATACGGTATGCCAGTTGCCGACGCGTCAGCCCCAATTCTCTGGCCGCTAGTGCAACGTTACCGCCGGCGGCTTCGACTGATGCACGAACGATCGCATCTTCGATCGTCGAAAGCGTTTCGCCGTTCTGGCGAAGCAAGCCGACCAGCTGGTCAATCCCAGACGACTCTTCGGAGCTCGGCTCCGCGCCGACCACACGGCCATCCTGAGCCAGGGTCAGACTGCTTGGGATGAGCGCCCTGTTCGATCCAATGAAGAGGTGCCGTAAATCGATGGCACCAGTTTCGTCGGCGAGCAGCACGGCACGCTCAACCATCCGCTCCAGTTCCCTGACATTGCCGGGATAGTCGTGCATCAGCAGCGCATTGATCGACCGCGCCGTGAAGCCTTCTACGGTACGCCCGTGACGCTTGGTATATTTGGCGCGGAAGTGCTCCATTAATCCCGGGATGTCCTCGCGCCGCTCTCTCAGCGGCGGAACCCAGATCGGCAGTGTTGAAAGACGGAAGTACAGGTCCGGACGAAATGTCCCCGCAGCGATTGCCGCCTCGAGATCGATGTTGGAGGCGGCGATCAGGCGAACGTTTACCTGGATGGTCTTGGTACCACCCACACGTTCGAATTCGCCTTCCTGGATGGCCCTCAGAACCTTGCTTTGCGCCAGGGGTGACAGCATCGAAATCTCGTCGAGAAACAGCGTACCACCGTGGGCGAGTTCGAAACGTCCTTGCCTGTCGGTCATGGCGCCGGTGAAAGCACCCTTGGCCACACCGAACAGTTCGGCCTCGATCAAGCCTTCAGGAATTGCTGCGCAATTCAGCGCGACGAAAGGCGCGTCGCGGCGAAGGCTAAGCCGGTGCGCCATCCTGGCGAACACCTCCTTGCCGACTCCCGTCTCCCCCAAGAACAACAGCGTGGCATCGGTCCCTGCAGTCCGCTCGATCAAGTTGCGCACCGCGTGGAAGCCTGCCGATACTCCAGCGACGAATTGGTCGTCCTGACTCTTGAGGCCGCTTGAATCGATTTGAACCACTGCCGTTTCGACATCGTCCAGGCTTGGCCACTCGGCTTCAGGCTTGCCATGGAGCAGGCAGGCCCGATGCCCCATTCCCTTGCACTCGATTTCACGCATGATTATGGGCTGACCCGCGAAAGTGCTTGCAAAGCCGCTGGCAAAACCAGTTTGCAACCAACACACAGGATCGGTGCTAATGCCATCGGTCGCGAGATGGATTCCGGCTTCAATCGAATCGTGGACCAGAAAACGACCATCGAAATGCCCGTTCTCGGTATCGGTGTCCAAAGTTTCGATCTCGGTCCAGCCGAACCCGGTTACTGCATGGGCTTGAGGGCCGACCGCAAAGGCATCAAGGAAACTGCTGCCGGGCCTTAAATGCTTTGCTTCGACTGCGCAACGCGCGCCTTCGGCGAACCCTATCTCCCAGAATAGTCGGCGAGCGCTGACTAAGCCCAGTTGGACAACTATTTCGTTCCGCAACATGACTAGCGCAGAATTACTCAGCAATACGCAGCGCTCGCTGTCACGCCAGATGCGGCCCTGCTCGGGCGAAAAACGGAGCCGGCTGGTAAGGTCGGTGTACGCGGGGAGATGCTTCATGCCTTATCATAACAAAAATGTACACTGTGCGCCACAACATCATCCAGCACTCGACAAATATGTCAAACTTTAACGGGGTTAAAAGTAGAGATCTTTTATATATGCACGAGATTCCTTGACTTTTGAATTTGGCACAGTTTATGCATGATATAAGCAAAATTCTGGACATGGCTGACCGAAGGAAATCTGCGGCGGCGACTCGGAGGAGAGGACGCAGATGGATGTTTCCGACCTGGTCGATACGACGACAGGCCGTCAAAAGCGGACGATCTACTCGAACGAGGAGCTCTACAAACAGGAGCTTGAACGCATTTTCGGTCGCTGCTGGCTGTTCCTCGTTCACACCAGCCAGATCCCCAAAGCTGGTGACTATTTCCGCACCTTCATGGGCGAGGACGACGTCATCGTCATTCGCCAGAAAGACGGATCGATCAAAGCATTCCTCAACAGCTGCACCCACCGCGGGAACCGCATTTGCCGCGCCGATCGCGGCAATGCCAAGGCCTTTACCTGCAATTATCATGGGTGGTCGTTCGCGCCAGACGGGTCGCTCGCCGGGGTTCCGCTGGAAAACGAGGCCTATTTTGGCGAACTGGACCGCAGCAAGCTGGGCCTGGTTCAGGTAACCCATGTTGCCGAATACAAGGGCCTGGTCTTCGGCTGCTTCGATCCAGATGCGCCCTCGCTCGAGGATTACCTTGGCGATGCAAAATTCTTCCTCGATGTCTGGCTGGATGCGATGCCAGGCGGAACTTCGCTGCTCGGCGAAACCCAGAAGATGGAGCTGGGCAGCAACTGGAAGCTGCCGGTTGAGAATGTCTGCGGCGATGGCTACCATCTGGGTTGGGCGCATGCCGGAGCGATGTCGGCCGTCCAGTCGATGGACCTTGCCGGTCTCAGCGTCGGCAATTCGAGTACCAACCTCGAAGGCGGGCTTTCCGTCGCCGGAATGAACGGCCACATGGCGCTGACCTCGCTCGACGGGATTTCGGGCTACGCCTTCTACCCCGAACCGAAGCCCATGATGGATTATCTGGAGGCCAATCGTCCCACGGCGATCGAGCGGTTGGGCAAGGTGCGCGGCGAACAGCTGTGGGGTTCGCAGATCAACATCACGATTTTCCCCAACCTCCAGTTCCTGCCAGGCCTGAACTGGTTTCGGGTCTATCATCCCAAGGGTCCGGGCAAGCTCGAGCAATGGACCTGGGCGATGGTGGAAAACGACATGCCTGACGAGATGCAAGCAGCAATCCTTGACAATCAGTGCCTGACCTTCGGGCTTGCGGGCCTGTTCGACAATGACGATGGCGACAATCTAGCTGCCTGCACCGAACAGTCGCGTGGCTGGCGGACGGCGCAGATGGACGTGTTCACTAACATGGCGCTCGGCCGTTCTGGGCCGCGCGATGGCTTTCCTGGCGACATCGCAGCCGGATTGGTGAGCGAGCACAACCAGCGCTATTTCTATCGCCGCTGGCAAGAACACATGCAGGCTGAAAGCTGGGCCGAGGTTCCCACCTACAACATCAACTCGCTCTCCGTTGAGGAGCCTGAGAATGCTTGAAATGAACCCTGCCCCGGTCCTGGTAGAGGATATGATCGCTCTGACGCAGCGCCTGTATCACGAAGCGCGCCTGCTCGATGCCGAACGCTTCGAGGACTGGCTGGAGCTGCTGTGCGACGATGTTACCTACCGAATGGACCTCAAACGGCGGCGCTTCCGGGCAGATCGGTCGCCGCCGGCAGCAGTCGGCGCTGGCGTTGTTTTTAACGAGAACATCGCGCGCCTTAAACTCAGGATCGATCGCCTGCGCTCGGGATATGTGTGGGCCGAGGATCCGCCCAATTTCGTGCGCCGCGTCATATCGAACGTCGAAATCGAACCTGCGGATGCCGAAAACGAGGTGATCGTACACTCGGTGATCGTTATTCATCGCAACCGCATCGACGGCTTGGCGCGTCAATTTACTGCGGGGCGCACCGACCGGTGGCGCCATGGCACGCAGGGCTGGTGCCTCGCTGCGCGTGACATCGCGCTTGACCATGCGGTGCTGCCAGACAGCAACATCAACGTGTTTTTCTAAAATGAAGTTACAAAGAAGTTAATGGGAGAGAAATGATGCGCATTGAACGGATGGGCCGCGAGCCAGAATTTTCACAATACATGGACCTCAAGGAAGGCTGGCTCGATCGCCGGATCTTCAGCGATGCCGAGATTTACGAGGAAGAGCTGTACCGCATCTTCGCACGGTCCTGGCTGTTCGTGGCCCACGAGAGCCAGCTGCCCAAGGCGGGCGATTTTCTAACCACCCATATGGGCGAAGACGGCGTGATCGTCGCGCGTCAGCCCGATGGCTCGATCAAAGTCTTCCTGAATTCCTGTCCGCATCGCGGCAACAAGGTGTGCTTTGCCGACGCCGGAAACACCCGCCGGTTTGTCTGCAATTACCACGGCTGGGCCTTTGATACCGGCGGTGAACTGAAAGGCATGCATGAGGAATATTGCTACGACGAAATCGATATTGATCGGAAAAAGAACGGCTTGAAGCAGGTTGCCCGGGTAGCCGGTTACAAGGGGTTGGTGTTTGCGACCTTCGCCGAAGACGGTCCGAGCCTGGACGCGTGGCTGGGCGACTTTCGCTGGTACCTCGACATGTTGCTCGACAATGAGGATGGCGGCACCGAATTGATCGGCGGCTGCATCAAGTCGGTGATTAACGCCAACTGGAAGTTCGGCGTCGAGAACTTCATCGGTGATGCCTACCATGCTGGCTGGACCCATGATTCCGGCTGCCGTTCGATGAACAATGGCGAGCCTTTCCCGCCGGTCGACATGGAAAATTCCTACCATGCCAGCGTCAACGGCCACGGGTGGGAATTCGGCACCGAAGGGGTGGGCGATCTCTTCCTCCTGGGCCGACCGAAGGTTATGGAATACTATGAAAGAATCCGGCCCAAGATGGCCCAGCGGCTGGGTGAGATGCGCTCCCAAATCTTCGGATCGGTCGCCTCCGCGTCGATTTTCCCCAACGTGTCGTTCCTTCCTGGCATTTCGACCTTCCGTCAGTGGCAGCCCAAGGGACCAATGGAGTTCGAACTCAAGACCTGGGTGATCGTCAACAAATCGATGCCCGATGACATCAAGGATGAAATTACCAAGGGGGTCATGCAGACCTTTGGCCCAGGGGGCACGTTCGAGATGGACGATGGGGAAAACTGGAGTAACTGTACCACGGTCAACCGCGGCGTAGTGACCCGCCACGAACGCCTGCACTACCGCTGCGGCATATCGCGCCAGATCGAGCACGATACGCTGCCGGGCATCGTCTATCGCGGGCAGTATAACGACGCCAACCAGCGCGGTTTCTACCAGCGTTGGCTCGATATGATGGAAGCCGACAAGCTGGATGCAATGCCCGAGCGCCCAGAACCGCGCCTGACAGGCGTTAGCGAGACGCGCGACGTTCCCGGCCTGTTCGCGCTTTGAAAGGAATCATTACTATGACAAAGAACGCCACGTTCGAACGCCCGCAGACGGGCCAGAGCGCCTCGCTCGAACTGACGCACGCCTTGACCCAGACCGTCTATCGCGAAGCGCGCATGCTCGACGATGAGAACTATGTCGGTTGGGTCAAGATGCTGGCCGACGATTTGCTCTATCATATGCCCGGCATTGAAACGCGCTATCGCCGCGACAAGACCGACCAAGTAAACGATCTGACCCGGATGGCCTATTACAACGACAATCTGGAGGAGATCAAGAAACGGCTTTCGCGGCTGGAAACCGGTACGGCCTGGTCCGAGGATCCGGCCACGCGTTACACGCACATCATCACCAACGTTGAGGTAGAAATGACTGAGAAGGAAGGAGAATACCAAGTCTTCTCCAACTTCTACGCCTATCGCAATCGCAATGAGCGTGAGGAAGACTCGCTGATCGGCAACCGTGTCGATATCTGGCGCGAAGCGGGAGCTGCATTTCAGCTGGTCAAACGGCGAATCATACTCAAGCATAATGTCCTGCTCAGCAAAAACCTGAACATCTTCCTTTAGGGATGCGGCGGCACGAAATGCGAAGCCAGTCGCATTTCGTGCCGCTAACCATGCGCTCCTCGGCGCGGGGCATTCCCATATACGAACAACAATATGGCCGGCCTGCGGACCGGACGGATCGGAGAGAATAAAGTGGACGCATTACGGTATTATCTTGTGCCCGTTATGACCATGACGGGCATCGCAGGGTTTGTCCTCGGCGGCCCGTTCGTGTGGCTCGGCTTTGGCACCTTCCCAGTGCTGATGATGCTTGACATAGCCCTTCCAAATGACAGCAAAATGCGCGCACTCGGCATTTCGTCCGTCGCCGATTTAGCGATCTATCTGCAGCTACCGCTGATGATCGCACTCTATCTGGTTTTCGCCCACTCGGTAAACTCCGGCACAAATCCGATATTGGGTGATGCGGCTTCGGGTTGGCAGATCGCCGGATCGATCGCCAGCCTTGCATGGCTTTCTGCGGTTCCGACCCTGCCCGTCGCGCACGAGTTGATGCATCGCCGGCACTGGTTCCCAAGGGCTGTGGCAAAAGGATTGAGTGCCTTCTATGGCGATCCCAATCGCGATATTGCGCACATTGTCACCCATCATGTGCATCTCGACACAGCGAAAGATAGTGACACACCCTTGAGAGGGCAGACCATCTACAGCTTCGTGTTTTCGGCCACCTGGGGTTCGTACAAGGACACCTGGGATAAGCAGGCGGAGATCCTTTCGCGTCTGGGTCATTCGAAATGGAGCTGGCGCAATGCGATGTGGTTGCAACTGGTGCTGGTTGGCGCAATTATCGGTGTGATGGTCGTTCTCGCCGGTCCTATCGCCGGACTCGTGACGGTCACCGCGATGTTTTTTGCCAAGATGCTGGTTGAAGGCTTCAATTACTTTCAACATTACGGCCTGCTGCGGATCGAGGGGGAGCCGATCGCCAAGCATCACGCATGGAACCATCTTGGCATGATCGTGCGTCCGATCGGGGTCGAGATCACCAATCACATCAACCACCACCTCGACGGGCACACCCCATTCTACGAACTGCGGCCCGAGCCCGAGGCGCCGCAGATGCCGTCGCTGTTTCTGTGTTTCCTGTGCGGACTGGTCCCGCCAGTCTGGAACCGGTTCATCGCCCAGCCGCGCCTCAAAGACTGGGACCAGAGGTTTGCATCACCTGGCGAGCGCAAACTTGCACAAGCCGCCAACGCGAGGGCCGGTTGGCCGCAGTGGCTCGCCATCGACTGACACAGTCCACCAACATCCGTCCGGTCATCTGCATGTTACTCGAGCGTCGTCCCTCCGGGGATGACACTTCCTTTTACTTTCATCCCACTTGCCGCAAATCGAACAGAATAGATCGCATTCATGTTTTCCTTCCTGAAAAAGCCCAAGCCCAACAAGGTGACTGTGACCTCCGAAGCGCGGGAGTTGTTTGTCGCCCAAGACAAAACCCTGCTCGAAGCAATGCTCGCCGAGGGCATGGCCATGCCGCACGATTGCAAAGTCGGTTCGTGCGGAACCTGCAAATTCAAGCTTCTGGACGGCAAGATACGGGAATTAAGTCCATCCGCGCTGGTTCTGGAGCGCGACGAACTGTCGGCTGGATACAGGCTTGCTTGTCAGGCCCTACCTCGCTCGGATTTGACGATTGCACTCGACGCTCCCTTGTTGAGCCAGCAAGCTGTCAAAAACTATCCGGCAACGATTGTCGCAGCCACCCGGCTTTGCCCGGATATAATCAACCTCATTGTCGAGCTTGACCGACCGCTGTCCTTTACCCCAGGCCAGTACGCCGATCTGAGCCTGCCTAGCATCGACGGCCCCCGAAGCTACTCCTTCGCATTCGCACCCAAAAACGGGTCGGCAAAGCAGTTGCAATTCCATGTCCGCCATGTTCCGGGAGGCGCTTTCACCGACTGGTTGTTTGGCGGTGAACGCCTCGGAACGCAGATGGAGGTGGCGGCGCCCTATGGCGCGTTCCACCTCAAGCCAAGCAAGGCGCCAATGCTCTGCATTGCGGGTGGCAGCGGCCTCGCTCCGATCATGGCGATTTTGCAGGAGGCCCGTGCGCTTGGCGCCAATCGGCCGGTTATCCTGTTGTATGGCGCCAGGACCAAGGCGCACCTTTATTGCCTTGATGAAATCAGCGCACTCGCCGCCGACTGGAATGCGCCGTTCGAATTTATACCGGTCCTGTCCGAAGAATCACCGGATAGCCCCTGGGAAGGCGCCCGGGGGCTGGTGACGCAGCAGATCGCCGAAATACCAGACCGGGCACAATGCGAGGCCTATCTCTGTGGCCCGCCCGCGATGGTCGACCTCGCTGAAGAAGTGTTACTCAAAGCCGGCGTGTCTCGCCATGCGATCTCTGCAGATCGTTTCCTCGATCGGAGCAGCGCGCGGTAACCCCGCACTAAAATAGCCTGTGCGCCAAGCGCTGTTTTGCGCCTTGGAGCAACAATGTCAAGCCGGGCGCGAGACAGTGATTCTGCAACCCCGAGTCAGTTATCGACCCGGATCATCTTGCCAACCATTTCCTGGATATCCACCTTTTGGGTGTTGTCGAGCAGAACTGCAACGCGGTTCAAGGTAGCAATAACTGACGTGTATTGACCATGCGCGTAAAAGGCGTCGATCGGATAGACGACTGTCTTGTCGACAGGTGCACGATGGTAGCTGAGCTGCCCGATCCCGTAAATTGCGAGTCCCCCGGCTTCGGCATGAGCCATCATACGTTCGGCGCGATCTCTTGTGAGATCGCCGCCGAATTCGACCAGTTGGGGAGGCGCGACGGTCGGACCAAGGTGCGTCGGTTTCCACCGGGCGGCTCCAATAACCCCCGAAATGACGAACAAGTCGGAAAATTGAAATTTCTCAGCCATGGCTTCTATCCTCCTATCATGCGCTTGATACTAACAACCCTAGCTCTCGGCATCGTGTTCACCCGTCCGGACGTTTCCCGATTCCGATTCCGCCATCGCTGAGGAGCACTGTTCCGGTCATGTACGAAGAGTCCCGCCGCGAAGCCAAAAGGGTATAGAGACCAGCATGGTCGGCAGGTTCGGCGATCCTTCCGAGCGGAGTCATGCCGGAAATCAAATCGTCAAGCCCGGGCATCTGTTCCATCTTCGTCTCTGCAAAGCCGCCGGTCTGGGTACCGCTGAGCGGGGTCCGTGTCCCACCCGGCGCAACGCCGTTGACACTGATGTCCGGTGCTAGTTCCCAGGCCAGCTGTTTGATAAGCCCGAGCACAGCGTGCTTGGACGCAACGTATAGAGTGCCGCCTCCTCCAGTGTAGTAGCTTGAAGTCGAGGCGGTAAAAATAATACTTCCCTTAACCTTCCGGAGCTCGGGGATGGCGGCGCGGGCACCGAGAAAGTAGCCCTTGAGGTTGACATCGAATATCTCGTCAAAAACCTTTCCGAGCTGCTCGGGCTCCTGCTGTTCGAGCGGAACCATGAAATCCCAGATTCCAACGTTCCCGACAAACACATCGAGCTTGCCGAACGCCGCCACGGTTTCCGCAACGGCGCGGGAATTGTCCGCATAGGAACGCACGTCTCCCGTTACCACGACGACGCTGTCTCCATGTCGCGAACGCACCAGTTCTGTCTGCTCGTCATCCTTGACGAGCACGCCGACCCTGGCGCCTTCTTCGATATAGCGCGCGACTACCGCCGCGCCGATCCCGGTGGCGCCACCGGTAAGTAGCGCCACCTGTCCATCAAGCCTCTTAGACAATTTTCTCTCCTTCTTCGCCGATTGTCGTTCAGTTCAAAATTACTGATCGAACATCCCGGTGCGACCCTCTTGCAAGTTCACCACGACCGACTTGGTCTGGGTGTAGTGGTTAAGCACTTCATGACTGAATTCACGACCGAACCCGCTCTGCTTGTAACCGCCGAGTGGCATGTTGGCCTTCAGATTGTAGTAGCGGTTGATCCACACCGTGCCGGTTTCGAGCTTGCGTGCCATGCGGTGCGCGCGCGCAATATCGCGGGTCCAGATACCACCCGCGAGGCCGTAATTGGTATCGTTCGCCACCTTCATCATATCGTCTTCGTCCTTCCAACTAATCACGCTGGTAACCGGGCCGAAGATCTCTTCACGCGCGATACGCATCGAGTTGTTGACGTTGGTAAAGACCGTCGGGCTGATGAAGTGCCCATCGGCAAGATTGTCGTTACGGCTGCCGCCGGTCAGAACGGTGGCGCCTTCTTCGGTAGCCAACTGGAGATAGCTCTCGACCTTGTCCATTTGCATCTTCGACGCCTGTGCGCCGAGCTGGGTCGCAAAGTCCAGCGGATCGCCCTGACGAATACCTTCGAGCGCCACCTTGAACTTCGCAAGGAACTCATCCTGGATCGACTCGTGCAGGAACAGGCGTGAGCCAGCCAGGCAAACTTCGCCTTTGTTGAGCACGGTCGACATCGTGGCACTTTCGACCGCGGCATCGATATCAGCATCCCCACAAACGATGTGCGCGGACTTACCGCCCAGTTCGAGCGTCTGCGGGATGATATTGGCGGATGCATATTGCATGACCCGGCGGGCCGTCGCCACCGACCCGGTGAAGGCGACCTTACGGACGTCCTCATGAGTCACAAGCGCCTCACCGACGTCAGGACCGTAGCCGGTGACCACGTTGATCACGCCTGGGGGCAAAAGATCCGCCATTTCTACGAAGAATTCGATCACCGAAAGGCAGACCGTCTCGGCAGGTTTAAGCACAACCGTGTTCCCTGAAGCAAGGGCTGGCGCGATTTTGCACGCCATCATCAGCATCGGCACGTTCCACGGGATAATCTGCGCGCACACGCCCAGCGGCTCGCGGTGAACGATGCCGACAGCATCGGGGAAATCCAATGTCTGACCATGAAGGCCATACGCCGCGCCGGCAAAAAGCTCGAATTGGCCGATTGCCTGAGGCATATCGAAATACATCGATTCGCGGATTGGCTTACCGTTGTTCAGGGTCTCAAGCGTGGCATAATGCTGATGGCGCGCCTTGAGCCGACGCGCGACCTCAATCAGGATTTCCTGACGTTCGGCAGGCGAACTTTCTGACCACTTCGGAAAGGCGGCCTTTGCAGCGGCCACTGCACGCTGGATATCCTTGGCATTACCGGCCTGGATCTTGGTCAGCACCGCGCCTGTGGCCGGATTGATCAGGTCGATCGTCTTCCCACTATCACCGGAAATCCACTCGCCGCCGATAAAGTGACCGTATTCGCTCTTAATTCCGTATTCGTTTTCAACGTTTTTGAGTTTGGTAGCCATTTCATATCTCCTCTAGATTTATATTACACTTCGATTAATAAGTCAGCGGCCGGATAGAGGCGGCATGCTAGGGCATAACCCGCTTCACGGTCGCTTTCTGAAACCTTTGCGGCACTCATTTTGCCGGTCTTATAGCCCCCTTCGACCACTTTGACCCTGCAGATCCCGCACCCGCCGCCCCGGCAACCAACGCCAATATCGCTCGATCCGCATCGCTCCATGGCCAGCAAGACCGACTCGTCCTCACCGCAACTGAACTCTCCGCCGCCGACAATCCGGATCAGGTGCAGCCCAGTTGTCACGTCATTCCTTCCCGGCGGCCTTTGCGGCCGCTTTCGCCGCGAAGGACTGTCCACCGACCGCGAAGTGGCCGCTCGGCATCTCGCGCAAGATAATGCGGACCGATTCACGCGGCGCCCCGATCGACGTTATGGCAGCATCGGTCAGGGCTTGGATCAACCGTTCTTTGTCATCCGGCGATCTACCCTCGAGCATGTTGACCTCGATGATTGGCATTTACGCCTCCACCTGAAACATTACGGCACCAAGCCCCTGGATATTCGTGCGGACGGTTTGACCGGGCGCGAGATTGGGAGCGGCGGTGATGCCACCTGCCATGACGATGTCGCCTGCTGAGATTTCTTCTCCGCCTTCAGCGACAAGTCGCGCCGCGGCGACCAACGACCGCAAGGGATGGCCGAGAATAGCTGCAGTCGAACCGACCTCGATCACATGGCCGTCGATTTCGAGAACAACCCCGAGGTTCGAGAAATCCTTGGCTGGATCGTTCCATTGTCCGATCACAAGGCCAGAAGACGAGGTGTTGTCGGCAATAACATCAGACAAAGCGAACTTGAAGTTCTCGTACCGGCTATCAATGATTTCCATTGCTGGAGCAATCGCTTCGACCGCCGCCAGCGCCTCCATCGCTGTGACCTTTCCGGAAAGCGGCGCCTTCATAAGGAAGGCCACTTCCGGCTCAACCCGTGGGTGAACGAAACGTGCGCGAGACATCGACGCGCCTTCCTCGATCAGCATCGCGTCGGTCAGGCGTCCCCAGGCTACCTCGTCGACCCCGACCTGCAGCATCTTGGCCCGGCTCGTCAGACCCATCTTGACTCCGATTCGGCGTTCACCGCGGCTGAGGCGACGATCGACCGACAGCTTCTGCACCAGATAGGCATCCGCCACACTCAGATCGGGGTCGGTATGCGTCAGTTGGGGCGTTGCGCGCGCATGAAGCGCCGCGCTGTCCAGAATTTCCGCGTAACGTTCAATCTTGTCCATTGCCATCGCCTATGTTGCCCGCGCGGAAACGAGATCGAGCGCAACATCGACAATCATGTCTTCCTGCCCGCCAACCATGCGCCGTTTACCCAGTTCGATCAGAATTTCGCGGGTGTCGAGGCCGTATTGTTCGGCCGCCTTTTCCGCGTGACGAAGAAAGCTTGAATAGACACCGGCATAGCCCAGGCTCAGCGTCTCGCGGTCGACCCGCACCGGGCGATCCTGGAGTGGACGGACCAGATCTTCCGCTGCGTCCATCAACGCCATCACGTCGCATCCATGGTTCCAGCCCTTTCGGTCGGCCGCAGCAACGAACACTTCGAGCGGGGCGTTGCCCGCCCCTGCCCCCATGCCTGCAAGGCTGGCATCGATCCGTACTGCGCCTTCCTGAGCGGCAACGATCGAATTTGCGACACCGAGCGACAAATTGTGGTGGGCATGCATGCCGCGCTGGGTTTCTGGCTTGAGAACGCGGTCGTAAGCCCGCAGCCGCTCGCGCACACCGTCCATGTCGAGTGCGCCGCCGCTGTCGGTCACATAAACACAGTGCGCGCCATAGCTTTCCATCAGCATGGCCTGCTGGGCCAGCGCCTCGGCGTCGATCATGTGGCTCATCATCAAAAAGCCCGATACATCCATACCAAGATCGCGGGCGATACCGATATGCTGCTTGGCAACGTCTGCTTCAGTGCAATGGGTTGCAACACGTACCGAGCGAACACCCAATGCGTAAGCGCGGCGAAGCTCTTCGACCGTGCCGATGCCAGGGACCAGCAGCGTGGTCAGCACCGCCCGTTTGATCACGTCGGCTGCCGCCTCGATCCATTCCCAGTCGGTGTGAGAGCCAAAGCCATAGTTGAATGACGTGCCGTTGAGACCGTCACCGTGCGACACTTCAATGGCGTCGACACCGGCATCGTCCAGGGCCTTGGCGATCGTGCGGACGCTGTCGGTGCCGTACATGTGAAGGATTGCGTGCATCCCGTCACGCAGGGTGACGTCCTGGATGTAAAGCTTGCCGGTTTCAGGGTTGAAGGTCATGGTGCCACCCTTTCTAGGTTCTGCAATGCAAGCCGCTCGCCGGCCGCCTTGGCCGCAGCTGTCATAATGTCGAGGTTGCCGGAATATTTTGGCAGGTAATCGCCCGCCCCCTCTACCTCGAGGAAAACGCTGGTCTTGAGACCGACGAACTCGCCATAGCCGGGGATTTTGAGAGGCTGGTTCGAACCAAACCGCTCGAACTGTACCTCCTGCTTGAGGCGATAGCCGGGGACATAAGACTGGACGGTCTGCACCATGTCCTGCACCGACTGCCGGATAAGATCCTCGTCAACCTGATCGGTCAGCGTGAAAATCGTGTCGCGCATGATCATCGGCGGTTCAGCCGGATTGAGGATGATAATCGCGCGTCCGCGGCGCGCACCGCCAACGACCTCGATCGCCTTAGCAGTGGTCCGGGTGAACTCGTCGATATTGGCGCGGGTTCCCGGCCCCGCTGAACGCGACGAAACCGATGCGACAATTTCTGCGTAATGGACAGGACTCACGCGTGATACGGCTGCGACGATCGGGATGGTCGCCTGGCCTCCGCAGGTGACCATGTTCACGTTGCGGACGCTGCTGTCGAGCACATTTCCGACCGGGGGCACGAAAAATGGTCCCAATGCTGCGGGTGTCAGGTCAACGACCAGTTTGCCATCCTGCTGCAACGCGGCATCATGCTCCTTGTGGGCGTAAGCCGAGGTCGCGTCAAAAGCGATCCCGATCTCCGAATAGACGGACAGCTTGCGTAGCCCTTCAATCCCCTCGTGGGTGGTTTCCACGCCCCGTTCGCGGGCCATCGCCAGCCCCTCGGATGCCGGGTCGATACCAACCACTGCGGCAAGTTCGAGCACATCTGAACCTTTGAGCAACTTGATCATCAGGTCGGTGCCGATATTTCCCGAGCCTATGATCGCACATTTCATTTTTGGCATACGCTTGTCTTTCATCCAGTTTTCAGTTGGTATCGGCGGCGAATTCTGCCCGCACCATTCCGACACCGTTTATTCTTGCCTCGACGACATCGCCTCGGTTCACTCCGGCCATGGGGCCGAGCGCGCCGGACAGGATCACGTCGCCTTCAAGCAGCGGCCGGCCGACCCGCGCCATGACCCGCGCCAGCCACAACGATGCGGTGATCGGGCTGCCCAGGCAGGCGATACCAGCGCCGACCGAAATGGGTTCGCCCTTGATCTCCATCACCATGCCGCATTCACGCAGATCGAGCCCATCGAGCTTGCGCGGAACCGCGCCCAGCACGAACAGGCCACTTGAGGCATTATCGGCAACCGTATCCCAGATGCGAATGTCCCAATTGGCTACCCGGCTGTCGACGATCTCGATCGCCGGCACGACATATTCCACCGCGCGGATCATTTCGGCGGTCGTCAGGTCCGGATGGGGCAGGTCGCGACCGATGACGATCGCGATCTCAGCTTCGACCTTGGGCTGAATCACCTGATCAAGCGAAACCGGTATGCCTTCAGGCACGTCCATGTCGGCAAACAGCATGCCGTAATCGGGCTGGTCGACACCAAGCTGCCGCTGGACTGCAAGCGAAGTGAGGCCGATCTTGCGGCCTACCAGTCTTCGTCCGCTGTCGACATAGTGCCGGGTATTGACCTCCTGCACGGCATAGGCCGCATCCACCCCGCCCGCCGATATGAGGTCGCGAACCGGTGCGACGGGCGTTCCGCTTGTCGCGGCACCGCGCAATTGTTCGGCTGCTTGTTGAATGACCCGAGGGTCTATCGTGGTTTCCATGGTCATAATCTCAGAGCTTCACACAAATGTTTGCGGTTTCAGTGTAGAATTCGAGGCTGTGAACACCGCCCTCCCGGCCGATCCCGGAATGGCCAGACCCGCCAAACGCCGTGCGCAAATCGCGCAGGAACCAGCAATTGACCCAGCACACACCGACCTGCATCGCCGCTGCCACCCGGTGCGCGCGCGAAAGGTTTTCGGTCCACACGGTCGCGCACAATCCGTAGTCGGTGTCATTGGCCAGCGCGATAACCTCGTCTTCGGAGTCGAACGGGATTACCCCGCAGCACGGACCGAAGATCTCCTCCCGCATCACTGTGCTGTCGTGCGCAAGTCCGGTCCACAGCGTCGGCTCGACATAGAAGCCGCCCGCCTGATCGCCATCGACTTTCGGAACGCCGCCGCCGGCGACAACCGTCGCCCCTTCTTCGACCGCTTTCGCGTAATAGCCGAGCACCTTGTCGCGGTGCTCTGCGCTGATCAACGGCCCAAGGTAGGTCGGATCGCCTATCACGCCGGGTTTGAACGTCTGCGCGGCTAGCGCCATCCGCTGCACGAATTCATCAAATATCGGCCGCTCGACGTATACTCTCTCTGTGCCGAGACAGACCTGCCCGGTGTTGAGGAAGACCGAGCGTGACAGGCCCTCAATCGCCTTGTCGAGATCAGCGTCGGCGAAGACGATCGCCGCATTCTTGCCGCCGAGCTCGAAAGAAACGTCGCGGACCCCGACTGCAGCCTTTTGCATGATCGCCTGCCCGGTTCCGGTCTCGCCGGTAAAAGTGATCGCATCGACATCCTTGTTGGAGGTCAGGAACTCGCCCGCCGAGCCGCCGCCGAAACCATGGACGACGTTGTAGACACCTTCGGGCATCCCCACCGCGTTCATGACTTCGCCCAGAAGCGCTGCTGTTCGGGGGGTTTCCTCCGAAGGCTTGATTACCACTGTGTTTCCGCAGGCTAGCGCCGGTCCGACCTTCCAGGTCATCAGCAGCAACGGGAAGTTCCACGGGCAGATCACCGCGATCACGCCCTTGGGCTTGCGCACGGCATAATTGATCGCCTGCCCACCATCGGGCGTCGGCGTGGTGAAGGATTCGCCTGGCATCGTCGCGATAACGTCGGCGAACATGCGGAAATTCGCCGCGCCGCGAGGAATGTCGATGTGCGAAGCCACGTGACGGGGCTTGCCGGTATCGGCCACCTCGGCATCGAGAAAATCATCCGCACGGCGCTCGATTTCGGCGGCCACCGCGACGATCAACTTGACCCTCTCGGCCGTCGTCATCTTGCCCCAAGGACCATCAAGAGCCGCCTCAGCCGCCGCCACTGCATCGGCGACATCGGCTTCACTTGCCTCATGAACCGTGCCGATCGTCTGTCCGGTTGCAGGATTGACGTTGTCAAAGGTCTTTCCCTGGCTGCCCTTGCGATAGGAACCCCCAATGAAATTGAGGATGGTGTCGGCTACAGGTCGAGGCGAATTGGTAGTCATTTGAGTTCTATCGTTCCAATTTATTGAGGCGCTGGCCGCTCACTGCTGCCCTGCGCCGATTGCGGATAGGCCCGCGTTGGCGCAGGCAATGTCGCGTTCTTCAGATCCACCAGAGACGCCGATTGCGCCGACGAATTCGCCATCGATAACGATGGGCAGCCCCCCGCCAAACATCACGATCCCCGGCTGAACGGTTATCCCGGCGCTCAGCGCCGGATTGCCCGAAACCATCTTGTACACGTCAGGCGTCGCAACCCGAAAGCTGGCGGCGGTATAGGCCTTGTCCTGGGCAATTTGTGACGAGGGAAAGGGTGTTCCGCTTGCTCGCAGCAGAGCCACCAGTTCGCCTCCTCCACCGATGACGGCGGCAACGACCGGGCAACCGGTTTCCTCGCCCTTGGCGACGGCGGCCGAAACCGCTTGTGCGGCCAAGCCGTGTCCGATTGTCCGGATTGTCACCAAACCGTCCATGATCAGGTGTTTACCGTCATGAAGCGGTCGGTCAGCGCCTTCTCGTAATAGAAAATCGCCTTGCCTGCGTTTTCCGCCTGCCACATGCGGCGCGGGTTGTCGGGGTAGTAGAAATAGCCGCCGCTGAACGTCTCGTTGCGGTTGCCCGACGGATCGAAGAAATAGATCGTCTGGCCGCGAGTGATCCCGTGGCGCGTAGGGCCGATGTCGAGCGAGATATCGTAGCGACTGATAATGTCAGCCGCGTGCCCAACATCGTGCCAGGATTCGAGAAAGAACGAAGTGTGGTGGATCCGGCCATCTTCCGGATAGCCCAGAAAGGCGACATCATGGGCCTTGTTGCTGCATGACAGGAAGATACCGAGACGTGCCCCCGTACTTTCGTCGACCAGTTCCTCGGTGACGGAGAAGTCGAGAACTTCCACGAAGATCTTGGCGCTCGCCGAGATGTCCACGCCGTTGAGCGCACAGTGGTCAAACCGGGTCGCGCGCATGCCGCGGGGCTCGGCGATCCAGACATCAGGGTTCCGTACTGCGGGCCCGGTTTCGGACAGCTCCATTTCTGCGTATAGGTCAAACTCATGCGCGGTCGGCGTGTTGAAGCGGATTTTGCGTCCGACACCCGGATCTTCGCCAGCGGGAATGACATCGACGTCAACTCCCGCATCGAGCAGGCGTGCGGCAAAATGATCAAGATCGGAGTCTTTCGCGACCTTGAACGCCATCCGATCTAATCCGGCCGAATCCGCTTCGCGCAGGATGATGCTGTGGCGGTCGAATTCGTCGAACGCCTGGAAATAGGCACGCCCATCCTCGACGCTGACGAGATTGAGACCGATCCGGTCACGGTAATGAACAATAGCCTCGTCGAGATCGAGGACCCTCAGCTGCACGTATCCTGGACGGAGTACACCAGTTACAGCCATTTCAGTTCTCCTTGTATGAGTCAGCCATTGAGGCCGGTGGTGAAAAATTCAGACACAATTCGGTTAAAGCTGGCCATGCGCTCAATCTGAACCCAGTGCCCGCATTCGCCGAAAACGTGCAGGTCCGCACGAGGCAGCAGATTGGCCAAGCGCACGCTCGACTCCAGCGGAATGACCTGATCGGACCGGCCATGCAGGATCAGGGTCTCGTGCTGCAGCGCGGTAATATCTTCTTCGCGGCTTGCCAGCATCGCTATATTGCTCTGGCGGTCTGGGCCGCCGAAGGTCGCATGGTAAGGTTCATGCGCACCCGGACGGATACTTGCTTCATATCGCGACTTGACCAGATCGTCAGTCAGCCTGCTGTGATCCCAAGCAAGATACTTGAGTGATGAGCGCATGGCTTCGACCGAAGGTTCGTAGCCCCAGACTTCCTCAAGCGCGGGTGTAATCGGAAATTCAAGACCGGCTGGCCCCATCAGCACCGCCCGCTCGACCCGATCTGGATGAGCGATCATGAAAGCAAGGGTAATGCCGCCACCGAACGAATTGCCCACCATTGACACCTTGTCGATGCCAAGTTCGTCGAGCAGCGCTGCCAACTGATCAACCCAGATCTGCTTGTCTTCGACTCGGCCCTTGGAATCGGAATAGCCAAAACCGAACATATCTGGCGCAATGACTCGGAACCGCTTAGCTAGTTCGGGCATATTAAGTCGCCAATTGGCCCAGGCGGTGACGCCAGGCCCTGAGCCATGGACCAGCAAAACCGCCGCGCCTTCGCCGACATCATGATAATTGGTTGCGCAGTTATCCACGACCAGCGATTTGCCGATCTCGGCGCGTGCGACTTCATTCGAAGCGGTGATCATATCTCTCCCGAACTTTTTTGTGTTGGTTCCGGTAACCCCGACGAATCTTGTTCCTGCAAGAACCCGACCCGCCCGGATTTACTCCAAAAGACCAAATTTGTTATTATTTGTTATTGCTCTAAAAAGAATGCATTTGCAATAGGCCAAAGCTTTGCAACCATCGCAATTGCTCCCGATAGTGTCAGCGAAAGAAATTCAGAGGAGGCCTTCTGCCTTGAGAGCTGCTCCCACCGAGGGACGCTGCGCTATCTTGCCAGCAAAAGCGCCGAGCGCAGGATAAGCTGCCATGTCGATGCCGACATGGGCGGGCCAGCCGAGGATTACGAACAGGTAGATATCAGCGACGCTAAATGCTTCGCCGACATAATATTCCTTGCCAGCGATTTCCTGATCAAGTCCGGCCAAATGACCTTTCACGGCGACCGTCGCTGCGGCCTTGGCGTCGTCCGTTGTGCCAGGCGTGAACAGCGGGACGAACGCCTTGTGCAATTCCGAGCCGAGAAAGCTGAGGCGGCTCAACAGCTGATAGCGCTCAATGCTGCCCTCCGCTGGCGCCAAGCCGACTCCGGGATTTTGATCGGCGATATAAAGCAGAATTGCTGGGTTCTCGGTCAGGCTCTGACCGTTGTCCAGGGTCAGCGCCGGGACCTTGCCGGATGGATTAACGGCCAGAAAATCGTCGCCTGCTTCGGTTTTGCGGGTTGCGAGATCGACCTTGACCGCCTCGAAATCCGCGCCGGCTTCGCGCAGGGCAATATGCGGTGCAAGCGAACAGGCGCCGGGACTAATAAACAATTGCATTGTGTTTCTCCTCTTGTCTCTTGTTGGTAAAAATTACGGCCGTCAGATCGGGGTCGCCAGCAGGGTCGCGATCCGGTGGGTGTCGTAGACGCACGTCCGGCTGACCAACCTTGCCGCGCCGTCCTCGACAAGGAACCTGTCGACATACTTTCCGGCATTAAAGATGCGCGTTTCACCGTCGTTGCGGGTTTGCAGCACGGCATAGCTGGCCTCCGCCGTCACCGTGTTCCCTTCGCTCCCAGTCACAACCGCCCGAGAGATTAGATGACGACTGAAATGTTCTGGGAACACGTTGGCCTGGCGCAGGGCCACCACGCGATCAACCAGCATTCCCTTGCTATCACAATACATCACTGCAGCAGGCAGGCCATTGTCGACATTCTCGCGAGCGATCACCTGATAGAGGCAATCTTCAACAAAGAACTCGGGCCAATCTTCAAGGCGCCCGTCATCGAGGCATAGACCGTAAGCGGCGTTCAGGGAATCGATCAGACCTTGCAGAACTGGATCTGCGATCGTCATGCCGGCACCTCCGCTGTCGAGGCCGACAAGGCATCACCCATCAATTCCAGATATCCTTTCCAGAATCCACGCACGGCGTTCTCATCCATGCCCATCGGTGCGTAATATTCGCGTACATCGTCGCCACCCATTTCGATGAAATTAAACTTGCCTTCCGCCCCGATGGTCCCCTGCTGGCAAAGCTCGACCGCTTCGCCGTCCTCCATCGATATCAGCCCGGAAGGCCCAACGAGATTCAGGTTGCGCAGGCGGTGCCGCGTTGTTTCCTCATCATCGTCGGCATAGCCAAAGTAAGTCCAGACCAGCTCGGTCTTGTCAGGGCCAAGCGTCACGATCTGACGAGTCGCCAGCGTGTTCTGGATTTGCTGCAGCACCACGTTGGGGAACAGCGATTGGATGTGCAGCCCCACATCGTCGTCAATTTCGGGCCGGAATTGCAACAGTCTTTCATCCTGCAATTTCGTGGCCCCTTGCATCTCCCGATTGGCTTCGTCGCCGAACGACGTGTAATCGATGTCGCCCTTGGGTTTGGACACCGTAAAGACGTTATGGAAGCCCTGCTCGGCAAGTTCTCCCGCGCTGTCCTGGCTTTGGCGGTAAATGCCGAAGGTGGGATAGAACAGATGTAGCAAGGCGCCGTGATAGCTATCCCGGCTGTTTTCGGAATAGAGCTTCCAATTGCCCGCCATATACTGCCGCGAATAGCCCAACACTTTGATCGGGCGCTGGAAAACCCGGTCGATATATTTGCGCATCACGGGGCCTAGAAAGTCCTCGAGCGGCTCTATTTCAGACGAAAACGTCCCAAACACCATCCCCTTGTAGCTCTCCACCCGAAGCTTCTCGAGCGAGTGATTGGCCGGATCGAAATCCTTATCATAGCCGCCGACGCCCTTCATGCCGCGCCGGAACGGCACGCCAACTAGCGTTCCTTCGGAATCGTAAGCCCACTGATGGTATACGCAGACAAAAGCGCCATCAGCCTGATTGCCGCGCAGTGAGCGGCATACAGTTGCTCCCTTGTGCGCGCACCGGTTGACCCAGGCGAAAACCTTGTCCTCCTGCCCGCGCACCAGAACTACGGGTGTTTCACCGACATGGCTCGTTCGAAAATCGCCAGCATTGGGAATTTCGGCTTCTAGTCCAAGGTAACACCAGGTGCGACCCTTGAAGACGTTGCGCTGTTCCGCAGCGAATACTTCGGGGTCGTGATAGACCTTATAGTCGATCGCCGTGGGGATTGATCGCTGGGCCTCAACCCGCACTTGAGTATTCATTTCGCTTCTCCTTGAAGTTCAAATCCCTGCCCAGATGCGAGCCGCCCACAGGTGCGCATCGCACTGAGCATCATCGCCGCGTCCGCTATGCCTGAACCGACAATGTCGTAGGCGGTGCCATGGGCGACCGACATGTGGAGATAGGGCGGCCCCATCATGATTACGCAGTTGCCCGAAAACCCCCAGGTCTTGACAGCAATATGGCCCTGATCGTGGAACATCGCGAGAACCATGTCGTAGCGGCCCTCGATACACTGGCGAAAGACTGAATCCGGCGCGACCGGCCCTTCGACGGCAATCCCCATGGCCTTGGCCCCCTCGACACCCGGCGCGATGGCCAGCCGCTCCTCATCGCCCATGGCGTGGGGATTTAGCCCGGCAACCGCGATGCGCGGTTTAGCGATGCCCCAAGACCGCATAGCGTCGTTCACCTGCCCGATGGCTTTGGCCACCAGATCGGCGGAAATGACATCTATCACTTGCCGCAAGGACATATGATCGGTGAGGTGCGCTACCCGCAAGGGGCCGGTCAGCAAAACGAGATAGCTCTCGCCGGGCGTGGGGCTGATAACCTTGTCCAGCTTGCCGGCCATCTTCAGCGAACCGGTACTGATCGGTCCCATGATCGTCGCGGCAAAGGATCCGTCCCGCGCCAGCGCATCAAGCTCATCAAGCCACTGCGCCGACGCGTGCCCCGCCGCCTCAGTGTCTTCGCCCAGCGGCAGAACCCCGGCAGGCAAGGCACCGGTGTCGATCACATCAATCACGCCGGGATCGTCACTGGGCGTCTCGAGCGACTTCATGGCACGCACGCGCGCTTTGACCCCGGTCATGTCGATGGCCCGTTCGACGGCCGCAGACGACCCGACCAGAACCGGGACAGACACTTCGTGAACTTGCCCGCTCGCAAGCGCCTTGACCGCAACCTGCGGACCGATCCCGGCAGGATCGCCGATCATCGTTCCAACGACCGGCCGTGTGCCAAGCGAACCCATTGGCCGGTCAGATACTGTAGACATCGAGCATTGTCTTGGCGACGTCGTTTATCACAATCGTCTTCTTGCGCTTGATCACAAAGGAATTGCCTGCTGGCGCAAGGTCGTAGTGCGCGGATCCGCTGTAAACGGTGACATCGCCTTCAAGCACCGAAGTGACGGTCCATGAGGTTCGCACCTGCAAACCAGCAGCGGTGTCATCGACCGACAGCAGCGTGAACATATGCTGCGTCCGCGGAGCAGGCGTACTGGATGAAGACCGGCCGGTCCGGATGCGAAACACCCGATCTTCCAGCCCGCCCCGGTTATGATAATAGATGAGCGAGATTTCACGCTTCGGATCGGCGGTCAGGCGTTCGCTATCATCCCAGGCAGGGACCCAGTATTCAGCCTCCTCGTCGTAGAGCGCCAACCAGGAATCCCAGTCCTTCTCGTCCAGCGCCTGGGCCTCTCGCCCAAGGAAGCGCAACACCGACAGCCATTTTGCATCTACGTCAGTCACAAAACCAGCCCCTTGTCCCCAAACGCCATCAGTTCAGCGCTTTCGCGATCGATCGCCGAATTCATGCGGTTCACCCACTCATCATGGATCGCAACATAAAGGCCTTCGTCGGCCACGGCGGGACTGCTGAGGACGGCGTCTACATCCAGTCCTGCACCGAAATGTCCAGCGCCCTTCTCCCATCTGGGAGCGCCGCGCGACATATCATTCATCCGGCCTTCACCGCTGGCGAAAGCAATCTGGCAATTGTTGAACTCGGTCAGGTCATCGGGTGTCGCCATGCCGCTGGCGTTGAAGAAGTCTTCATACTGCCGAATCCGCAAGGCCCGGGCCTCAGCACTCTCACCAACAGGCGCGATGCAATAGGTCGTGACTTCCGTTTCATCGACCGAAATCGGGTGAATGATTCTGATCTGGCTGCTGGTCTGGTCCATCAGGAACACATTGGGGAAAAGCTGGAGATTGCGGATCCGTTTGTTCATCCACAATACCTTCTCTTCCCCGTGGGTGGCAGTCAGCCAATCGATCCACTGAAAGTTCGGTCGGTCCTTGAAATTGGCATAGTCAGCCCACAGGACCGTATGGCCATTCTTGAAAGAGAACGACCCGCCATCCTGCTGATTGAAGTTGGCAAAATCGATCGCCTTGGTATCGTTTTTCGATTCGCCCAGAACACGCCGCTGGACGGTCATGAAGTAGTTGGCGTGGACAGTGCTGACGTGATATCCGTCAAGACCGTTTTCAACCTGCATCTTCCAGTTGCCCTGATAACGATATCGGGTGGCACCAGGGATTACCTCAAGCTCTCCGGTCTGGGATTGATCGACAAGCAGGTCAATGAACGTTTTCGACCCAGCCAGATAATCCTCAAGCGGCAAGACGTCGTCGGAAAGGCTTGCGAATATGAAACCGCGATAGCTTTCAAGGCGCGCAATTTGCGGCAGACCAAAATCAGCCTTGTCGAAGCCCGGCGCATAGCCGCCAGCCGCTTCTTCCGTGACGTCCAGCAAATCGCCTGCCGATGAATAGGTCCATCCATGAAACGGGCACATGAAATTCTTCTTATTTCCGGCCTTTTCACGGCAGACGCGCGCGCCCCGATGCGCGCAGGCATTGATCATGCCACGAAGGTTCCCGGCCTTGTCTCGCGTAATAAGGACAGGCACCCTGCCGATTTTTGTTGTGATGAAATCGTTGGGCTTAGCGACCTGACTTTCATGCGCAACGAACACCCAGTTGCGTTCAAAAACGTACTTTACCTCAAGCTCAAACATTTCGGGGTCGGTAAAAGCGGCACGATCTACCTGATAGACGCCGCGCGTTTCATCCTTGGCCAGCCATGATTGTAATCGGCCCCGCAGGACCTGCAGGTCGGCAATACGCCCAACGAGCTCTTCCGTCGCATTCATGTCTGATTTCTCCCGTTTTTTAAATTCCAGTCAGATGCCGCGCCCGAAATCCTTGAGCGCCGTGAACTTCCCACGTCCGCATCGTCGGAAACATGGAGAAACATCAGGCAACGAATCGAACTGTCAGACCTAACCATTGCCTTCTATACACGAGGAATTTAGTATATGCAACGTATTGCACCATGAGAAATCTTGAGTTATAACACCCACAGAATCGGATAGTCGAAGTCGCAATAATGGCGACGGCGGATCCGTTGGGCATTTGGACATAACGTCCAAGGCAGAGATAAAGGGGAGAAGTAGCAAATGTCATCGGTCACCGAACTTGGATATCTGGGCATGTCAGTGACAGATCTCGATGCGTGGCGAGCCTACGCAGCCGAGGTTGCCGGAATGGAAGTCGTCGACGAAGGTGAGGGTGATCGGATCTATCTCCGGATGGATCTGTGGCATCATCGCATTGCACTTATCAAAGGCGACACTGACGATCTGGCCTATATGGGCTGGCGGCTTGGCGATCCGACCGAGTTCGAGGCAATGGTTGAAAAGCTGACCAACGCCGGGGTAGCAGTGACTGTGGCGAGCGATGCCGAAGCCCGCGAGCGTCGCGTGCTCGGCCTGGCCAAGTTGACCGATCCCGGTGGAAACCCCACCGAAATCTTCTTCGGCCCGCAAGTGGATGCCCACAAGCCTTTCCATCCCGGACGCCCCATGTTCGGCAAATTCGTCACCGGGTCGGAAGGGATCGGTCACTGCATCCTGCGCCAAGACGATGTCGAAGCCGCAGCCGCGTTTTACCGCCTGTTGGGGCTGCGCGGATCGGTTGAATACCAGTTGCACCTGCCCAACGGCATGGTTGCCATGCCGTACTTCATGCATTGCAACGAACGGCAGCACTCGGTCGCCTTCGGCCTCGGCCCGATGGAAAAGCGCATCAACCATCTGATGTTTGAATATACTGAACTGGACGACCTCGGGCTCGCTCACGACATCGTGCGCGAGCGGCAGATCGATGTCGCGCTTCAGCTTGGCAAACATGCCAACGATTTGGCCCTCACCTTCTACTGCGCCAACCCGTCCGGCTGGTTGTGGGAATTTGGTTGGGGTGCTCGCAAGGCGCCAGCCCAGCAGGAATTCTACACCCGCGATATTTTCGGCCACGGCAATGAGGCCCAGGGGTACGGCATGGATATCCCTCTCCAGTAAGGGGCCTCCAAAATGGCTGTCATATCAATTATTTCAAAGGATTGCGAAACACTATGACAAGTAAGGTACGTCTTTGTCCAGTTGCCGACGTCAAGGATGGCGAACCGGTCGGCGTGTTTCTGGATGACCTGCCGGCGCTCGCTGTTTACAATGTTAATGGTGACATCTTCGTCACCGACAACATGTGCACCCATGGAAACGCCATGCTGACCGATGGGTACCAGGATGGCGGCATCATCGAATGTCCTTTTCATGGCGGTTCGTTCGACATCGCCACGGGGGCGGCGAAGGCCTTTCCATGTCAGGTTCCGGTCAAAACATACGCGGTTGCTATCGAGGATGGTTGGGTTTGCATCGACGAACTGGGCGGAGCGGCCTGAAATGGACCTGTCCACTTCTGAGCGGTTTCGCTTGCAGCAACTTGCGACCGAACTCAACGCGACCCACGCCGAATTGATAGATGACGACCGGCTGGAGAAATGGCCCGACCTGTTCGTACCGGATTGCACCTACCGCGTCATCGCACGCGAGAACCATGATCGCAATCTGACACTGTCCGCAATATTCTGCGACAGCAAGGGCATGTTGGTCGACCGCATAATTTCCCTACGCAAGGCAAACATTTTCCCGGTCCACAGCTATCGCCACATCCTTGGTCCGACGCGCATCGTTTCGGCGCATGAATTCAAGATAACGACGCAAACGAACTACGCCGTTCTCATGACCCGTGCGGACGGACACACCGAAATATACAATGCCGGGAAGTATATTGACGAGATCGATTGCAGCGAAGACCAGCCTCTTTTTATATCAAAGGTCGCTGTTTTTGACACAAACGTCATCGATACAATGATGGTTCGTCCAATCTGACCCTTATCATGGAAATGTAGTTATGGCAGAAAAAGCGCTTAAAAACAGAGGGTCTTCGGCAACAGCGGACGTCGCGGGCTACCGTGTTCCTTATCGGGTATTCACGGATCCGGACTATTACAGGCGCGAGCAGGAAAACATCTTCCAGGGTGAGACGTGGTCCTTCGTCGCACTAGAAGCCGAAGTTCCCGAGCCTGGAGACTTCAAGTCGACCTTCATCGGCGAGACCCCGGTAATAGTTACCCGAGGTAGCGACGGAAAAGTCCATGTTGTGGTCAACCGCTGCGCCCACCGCGGTGCCTTGGTCTGCCGCGAGATGCGCGGCAACCGGCCCAGTCTGGAATGCGTATACCATCAGTGGGCATATGATTTGGAAGGCAATCTGATCGGGGTTCCGTTCCGGCGCGGGCTTAAGGGTCAGGGCGGTATGCCGGGCGACTTCGACATGAAGGAGCATGGCCTTAGAAAGCTGCGCGTAGATTCTGTAGGTGGGTTGGTCTTCGCCAGCTTTTCGGAAACTGTAGAGCCGCTGCGTGACTTTCTGGGGCCGATCGTGATCGAGCACATCGAACGTATCATGTGCAAGCCGATCAAGGTTCTTGGAGATCAGCGCCAGCATGTCCACGGCAACTGGAAGCTGTATGCGGAGAACACACGCGACCCTTATCACGCGAGTTTGCTCCACCTGTTCCATAACACTTTCGGTCTCTACCGCTCCACACAGACGGGCAAGAGCGTGATGGATGCTAACAAGCGCCATTCACTGCTTTATTCGATCGCCGCCAGCAACGATGATGCGGCAGATAAGCAGGCCTACGGCGACTCCCGAACTTTTGACACCGAGTTCAAACTTCAGGACATGTCGCTCCTGAAGGGTCGGCAGGAATTCGACGATGGTGTGACCCTCGTCATCCTTGCTGTCTTCCCGAACCTAGTGCTCCAGCAAATCCAGAACACTCTGGCTGTCAGGCAGACCGTGACTAAGGGCACCGATGGCTTCGAACTCGTCTGGACCCATTTTGGCTATGCCGACGACGATGTCGAGATGCAGGCGATCAGGCAGAAACAGGCAAACCTGATCGGTCCGGCCGGGCTGGTCTCCATGGAAGATGGCGAAGCGGTCGAGATAGTGCAGAGAGCTGTCATAGGCGAACACGACGCGGCCTCATACATCGCCATGGGCGGCGATCGCCCCGATGATGCCGACCACCTGGTCACTGAAGGCGCCATTATTGGGTTCTGGCACAACTACGAGAAGCTGGTCGGCTTTGGAATTGCACCTTGACCAAAACAATCGACTTCTATTTTGATTTTATCAGTCCCTTCAGCTATCTCGCGCAGCTGAAGTTGCCAGACCTGGCCCGGAGGACTGGTTGCAAGATCGAATATTGGCCGATCGACATTCCGGAGGCGAAGATTGCCGCTGGCAACTATGGCCCATCCAACCGTGAAGTTGCACCGAAAATAAAGGTCATGATGGCTGATCTGGAGCGTTGGGCAGTCAAATACGCGGCGCCATTGAAATTTCCTGCGAGTTTCGCCTGTGCAGACTGGAACTGCGCGGTGGTTTACGCTCGCGGCCATGGCCAGGCCGAAGCTTTTGTCACAGCGGCATACCACCGAATCTGGGGACTTGGCATCGATCCTGGTGATCTCAGCGAGTTACGAAGTTGTGCCGAAGAAACTGGCCTCGACGCCGATGGGTTGTGCGAATTCATAGCATCTCCAACCGGCCAGGGCGAATATCGCAAGGTGCGTACGCAAGCTTATCAAAGAGGCGTATTCGGCGCGCCTCTTATGTTTGTCGATGATCAAATATTCTGGGGCAATGACCGCCTCGATTTTCTCGAATCTTACCTGGTTGCTACCAATGAGTAATTCGAAATTAGGAGAGTTTGTGATGCCAAGAAAGGGACGTATTGCCGTCGCTGCACATGGTACTTTATCTGCCATTGGCTTTCCTTGTGCTTCGGCGGACGTCTCGATTGTGCGCGCTCGCAGCACGGGCGTGTCCGGGCCTGAAAGGGGGCGATCTGGACAGATATGGTGTTGGTAGAACGGGTTGGGTGGCTGTCGATCAACAGTATTTACGAGCCTCCCCACAAATTCGGTATGATGCTCTACAGACAATTATAATATATTCTATGTAACCGTCCGGTCTCCCCGCCCTTGTGGTGAACGCCTCGATGCTGATTTTGGTTGGATGGAGGCGGATAGTGTCCGCCTGATTCAAGTGGACACGATCCGACCATGTTTGACCATAAGCCTGTGCGCAAGCGGCGGAGTTATTCAAGGGCCTTCAAGCTCCAGGTCCTGGCCGAGACGCGGGAGCCGTTTGTGTCGGTAGCCGAAGTGGCCCGCCGACATGGCATGAACGCGAACGTCATTTTCAACTGGCTTCGTGATCCCCGCTTCGGGGGCGACAAGGCGGTCACGGGTTTCCTTCCGGTCAAGATCGGTCCGGCGCCTGTCGCGGTGACCGCCCAACCTTTATCGGGGCCAGGCGATGAGGTGATCGTGGAACTGGCGGCGGGAGCGCGTATCCGCTGCAGGGACGAGCCATCCCTGGTGAGGGTGTTGCGTGCCCTGAGGCAGGTGACATGATCCCGGTTCCGGCT
>NZ_LADU01000078.1 GCF_000961795.1 Hyphomonas sp. BRH_c22 | reverse complement strand
TGTTTAGGTTTCCACGACGCCCGCCTTGCACAGCCGGTTGCACCACGCATGATGGCGGGCGTCGTGGAAGGCTCAATGCCTGACGCGCGGACGGTGTGGACTGCTATGGGGATTTAAAGACTGCGCTTGCTTCTCGTCTTCAGAGCGCGAGTGCGTTCGATCGTCGGGATCGATGTCGAACAAGGCGGATGTCGCGTGTCTGGCCCTGTTTTGGCGGGCCAGGTTGGGCGATGTTGCCAGGATGGGTTCGGCCAGAGCGCAGTTGACCGTCGCCGCCAATGGTGGCGAACGCAAGCTGGCAAAGATGAGCGCGTGAGGCGGCGTTCATGAGGTGTCGATCCTTTCTGGCGGTGATCGTCGTCGCAGGCGGGACGCCGGGGTGATCAGTTCGATCAGGATCATCCGTCCACCACAACAGGCACACTTTTCCGGTTCGGGTGTTTGAGGTGCAGGCTCCGGCGTTGGCCCGGATTCCGGGTCCTGCGAGGGCAGCATGCGCTCTGCGAGCAGGTCCCTGATGCGATCAATGGCGTCTCGGCGCTGTGTGTTGGCGAGGAACCCGACATGGCGGATGCGATGGAAGCCATCCGGCAGGACGTGTTGCAGGAACCGCCGGGTAAACTCGGTGGCGTCAAGCGTCATGACCCCATATCTCGCCTCGTCCTGCTTGCGATAATCCTTGACCCGGAACGTCACACGCTGGCCGTCATAGGCGGTGATCCGGCTGTTCGAGATGGCGATCCTGTGGGTGTATCGGGCCAGGTATGAGAGCACCTGGTCCGGGCCTGCAAAGGGACGCTTGGCATAGACGACCCAGTCGCAGCGGCGCTGGCTCTTCAGGAGTGCTGCGAACGCTTCCCTGTCGGCCAGATGGACGAGATCGCCGTGGAAGCCCAGCCTGCCGGCGGCATGGAGGCTGGCGAGCCGCTCGCACATTAGCCGACGGAACAGGCGCGACAACACCCGGACGGGCAGGAAGAAGCCCCGGCGGCAGTCGATCCAGCGCTTGTCATCCGGCGCGAGCCCTCCGCCGGGCACGACGCCATGGATATGCGGATGGTGGGTCATCGCCGAGCCCCATGTGTGCAGGACCAGGGTTGCGCCGAGCTTTGCGCCGAGGTGCTTCGGGTCGGCGCCGATCGTCATCAGCGTCTCGGACACGGCCTTGAACAGGGCGTCGTAGACGGGCTTCTTGTTCTGGAAGGCCACTCTTGCCAGCGGCGCGGGCAGCGTGAACACGACATGGTAATAGGCCACAGGAAGCAGGTCCCGCCTGCGAGCCTCCAGCCAGTCATGGGACGACGCCGCCTGGCACCTCGGACAATGCCGGTTGCGGCAGGAGTTGTATGCAACGTCCATGGCCGCGCAGTCTTCGCAACGGGTCACATGGCCGCCCAGTGCGGCGGTGCGGCATGAGAGGATGGCACTCACCGCCTTGTGCTGGTCGCGGGAAAGACCCTCACGCAAGGCGGGGCCAAGGCCGCGGAGGATGTCCGCGACCTCGACGGCCGGTCGGGGCATGTCGGATCAGTCCGTCGGTTCGATGACGGGCAGGCTGTCGAACGGGCTTGCGACGTCCTGGAGCAACTTCGGCGAGACATGGGTATAGATAGAAGTTGTCTCGAGCTTGGCGTGCCCCAGCATCACCTGGATGACGCGGATATCGACACCGGCCTCCAGAAGGTGCGTGGCAAAGGAGTGCCTGAGCGTGTGCAGGGTGATGCGTCCATCCTTGCGGATCTCGGCGGCGTCGACGGCGTGCTGGAACTGGCGCGAGAGCTGGCGTGTACTGATCGGGCACATCACGCCGCTCCGGCTCGGAAACAGCCAGACCTGCGGCCGGGCGACCTGCCACCATCTGCGCAGGACATCGATCAGATGAGGCGACAGCTTGGCCTTGCGATCCTTGCGGCCCTTGCCCTGTTCGATCCGCAAGGTCATCGACTTGTTGTCGATGTCGGAGACTTTGAGGTTGGCTGTCTCCGACGCCCGCAGGCCCGCGCCATAAGTGATGCTGAGCGCCGTCCTGTACTTGAGACCCGGCGCCGCCGCGATGATGCGGGCCACCTCCTCGCGGGTCAGCACAACCGGCAGCCTGCGTTGCTCGCGCAGGACCGGCACACGCTCGACATCGCTGCTGCAGCCGAGCGTGAAGCGCAGGAAGAAGCGCAGCGCCGTGGCATGGGCGTTGATCGTTCCCACACCGAGCCCCTGCGACTGCAAGTGAAGCAGGAAAGACCGGGCGTGGTCCACGGTGATATCTCCGGGCCTGACGTTCATGTGCGTGCAACAGGCGCGCACGGCGCGGACATAGGTCTTCTGGCTTGCGGGAGACAGGCCCCGCAGGGTCATGTCCTCGATCATGCGCTGGCGAAGAGGATGAATGGGTTGAGTGTCGTTGCTCATGGCTGAAGCCTCCGTAAGGGCGCTCCCAGACCATCCGGGTGCTACCCGCAGGCATCAGACGGTTATGTTCATCCCCGACGCAGCAACGCTCAACTCGCGCGCGAGCGCGTTAGTGCTTTGCCCCGTTGCTGCCGCTCAAGTTCGGGGCACCTCCGGCAAAAATTGCCGAAAGGTGATCGTGAGCACCATCAGTCGAATGACTTTTTCCGGCATCATACTGGACTTAGGTCCTCGTTGAAGGTCAGCTACGATAAATGAGGTGTGGACCTCATTCACAGGGTTAATGATCTCGGTATTTGTACTACATTGGAAAACGAGGAGTAAGAAAATGATTGCCTCTCATTCGACTTTCGCCGAATCCATTCCAGCAACTCGCAAAAACAGCCGTTGCATCAAATACCTTGCAATTGCCAGCGCGATAATCGTCGCCTTTCTGCTTGTCTTCACCCCTTCTGTCGAAGCTGAACCCGCGGTCTATACGGGGAAATTTACCTGCGAAAGTAAGTATGCCGGCTCAGAGACAGACATCGGGACCGGGAGGTGCTTTTCATGCTCTTCATCGCATCCAAACCGCACAGTGTTCAGCGTGACAAGCGACAAGGCCTGCGAGAGGCCCGCGGGGATTAACTGGACCAAAGCAACGGATCGCGGGCGCGGCACAGGTCTATTGAGAACAGATTGTCCCAGTGATGCCTTTTGGGATCCGAATGGCCGCTGCTACAGCTGTCCAAGCGGGTTTGGGCGATCGCTTGAGTACGGCGTGACGTCCAATCGCGCTTGTTTCAATCGTTACGGCGTCTCAAGAATGTCTGCCTCGCTTCCGGGGTACCAGGGTTGTGATGAGAATTCGTTTCGCAATGGATTGTCTGACAATTGTTTCACCTGCCCCGCAGGGACATATCGCAATGCAAATATTGGCTCTGATCTGACGGAGATAAATGCCTGTACTCGCTGCGGCACCGAAGGCGCCAAGCCATGCCCGGTGACAACTTTGCGTAAATCGTGCGACAAATTTCTCGCAGAAGACTTTGCCAAAGGCATCTGCGTCAAGACACAAGCAGGCTATGTGCACGAAGCCGCCTTGGTTGAACTTGGTAGGTATGCATCCACCATTCTGTCAAAAGCAGGCGATGCGCTTTCTCTTTCCAATGATGACCAGGTCGTTGATGGCTTGCGCCAAGGCAACGCTCAGAAGGTCAGCTCCAAAACCAATACCGCGCTCAATCCATGCGTGCTTGATGTCTTTAATACCTGGACGCTCGGCGGCACCGGCGAGACCAGCTTGATCATTGGCGGCGGCTTGGAAACCGGCATGGCGGTCGATGTCAGTGTACAAGGTCGGAGTGGTAATCAACGCCAGGCTTTTTGGTACGGCGATGCCAGTTATAGTCTGGGCTTGTCGATTGGATCGAGTGCTGGCATCAACTATGGCTGCTGGACAAATGCCAACAATGATATTCTCGGCGCGAGCCACGGCATTACCATGAGTTGGAGCGATATGCTCGGACCGCTTCCGGAACTCAAGCAGCACAAAAATCTGATTGATCTTCGCACGGCAAATCCAGGCCTGGACTTCGTCATCGGTGTTTGGTTCGAGTATGACGAGAACATCAAGGAAGATGCGTTGCTTGATATCTTCCCGATCAAAAAAGGCGTCGGGGCGTTTCAAGGGATCACGCTCACACCCGTCTTTGGGCAGGGCGTCGGTATCGGCCCACAATATGTTCGCTCCTATACCGGTCAATTTCCAGGCAAGCAGCTGCAAACTGTCTCAAGCACGCCCGGTGAGCCCAATCAGGACATCTCCGGCGACTACATCATTGCAGGTACGTCGAACACCAATCAATTTCGGATGGTAAACTCGAGTACGCTGGAGGTTCGCCGTAAGGGATCGGACACGTCCTGGATCCCTCACGCCCGCCGAGACGCCAGAACATTCATATCTGAGAATGGCATTTCGACATACACCGTGAATGAAGACGGCACACTTACCTGGCGCAGTAATGATACGCGCAACATAGTGACAACACTTCGGAAAGCCGCAGCGACCTGGGGACCATAGGACAGGGGGGCTTACGAAATTGGTTCTCTGAAGATCCCTCATAATTGCTTAGAGTTTTCCAGTAACCCCTCACGCTGAGCGTATGCCAAGAGCTCAGCAACAGAATGTACCTCGAGCTTGGCCATCAGACGGGCGCGGTGATTATCGACGGTTTTCGGGCTGATCGACAAGCGCTGTGCTGCTTCGGCGTTGCTGCAGCCTTCAGCGCCGAGGTGCAATACCTGACGTTCGCGCGCGGTCAGCTCCACTGCTTCTGAGCGTTCCTCCAGCGCCTGAAAAAAAACGGCTTTCGAGATATAGGCACCGCCATTCAGAAGGATTGAAAACCCATGTTGCATTTCGTCCGGCGAACAGGTTTTCAGAAAAACCCCGTCAGCACCCGCCGAGACCCAGTCAGCCAATATGCCGGTCGAAGTGAAGCCGGTTACGATCGCGATTTTGGTTTCAGGGGTCCAGCGGCGAACTTCGCCATAGACTTCCATGCCGCGGAAGTGGGTTATGTGTTTGGAACGACCGTGCCACCCTCAGGGCCGGATCAGGCGCGTGAACGCGCCATGTCAGAAATGATTTCAAGCTATTGGGCGCGCTTTGCAACAACTGGAAACCCCAATGGTGACGGCGCTCCAGTCTGAAATCCGTACCGGTTCGAAGACCGCCAGTACATGACCTTAAATGAGGGGGCGACACCCTCTGAAAATCTCTTGCCGGGCAGTCTCGAGCTTCACCGCGAGATCGACAAGCGGCGCGCGGAGCGCAACATTCCGGGTACCTTTGGTCAAGAGGGCCTCTACGCTCATACTGAGCCATAGCCGAGTCATCACACGGGAGAAACGGAGATTCGGTCTCTCAGTATCTTTATTGAAATCAACCATGTGCATTGATTCAGCAAATGACAGAAAAGGGCCAGGTCGGCTCCGATAATCGGTTTCGACATCCGGCAAGGTCACCTCAGTCCTGTCATTCTGCAACCTCACGAAAACCCGGCGGGAGATCGCCAGAAACCGCCACTCGCGAGATAGTCTCTTGTGTCTGATAAGGGGGCAAGAACGGTCGATAGCTACTCTCGGCCGAAGCTCAGAATTGGCTTACCAAAAAGAAGGATCGCTTTCCTCCAAAATCGGTCTTAAGTCGATTGGTCTCGGAGGGTACTTAGTAGCTTGTGCGATGGACAGAGGTTTGATCCACTATTTGAAGGGCGTCGTCTGATGAGGTTTTTTATCGTCATCGCTTTAAGCGTTATCGCAGCGCTTCTTTTGCCAAGCGAGGCCGCCGCACATGCCGTGGCAGACGGCGACAAGGGCTATATTCAAGAGATCACCGGGGTCCATCCAATTCCGTTTCTGTATCTCGGGGCCAAGCACATGGTCACCGGATATGACCACATCCTCTTCTTGTTGGGGGTGATCTTCTTCCTCTATCGCATGAAAGACATCGGCATCTATGTGAGCCTGTTTGCGATCGGCCATTCTTTGACCATGCTGGCCGGCGTTTATTTCGACTTTGGGATCAACAGCTACATTATCGACGCGATCATTGGCCTGTCAGTGGTCTACAAAGCGCTCGACAATATGGGCGCCTATCAGCGCTGGTTCGGTTTTCAACCCAACACGAAAGCCGCCACCTTGATCTTCGGCTTTTTCCATGGCTTTGGCCTTGCGTCGAAGATCATCGATTATGAGATTTCGCCCGATGGGTTGCTGCCCAACCTGCTGTCATTCAATGTCGGCGTAGAGATTGGCCAGCTTTTAGCCCTCGGCGCGATCCTGATCGTCATGGGATATTGGCGCCGTACGCCGAGCTTCCTAAAACATGCCTACACAGCCAATGTCGCCATGATGGCAGCGGGATTCATGCTGATGGGCTATCAGCTTGTCGGCTATTTCGTCAGCGCTTGAGGAGAGATACCGCGATGTATAATACCGACTTGCCAACCCGCTCTGAACTTCCCGGCACGCGGCAGCTAGTTCGATCGACCCTGGTTGCTTTGGTCACCGCGATCGTCCTGCTCGTCACCGTCATCCTGCCGTCAGAGTACGCCATTGACCCCACAGGCGTGGGCCGGATTCTGGGGCTGACTGAAATGGGTGAGATCAAAAAGCAGCTGGCTGAGGAAGCCGAGACTGACGCTTTGGCGAGAGCAATTGCCCCGGAGCCTGCTCCGGACACGACCACCACCGAAGTCGGACCTGTCGAAACCGTTCCACTACCGGCTACGCCTGCTTCGGACACGACCACCAAACCCGCCTTCGACCCGAATGCCTGGAGCGACGAAGTCAGCATCGTGCTGGCGCCCGGCGAGGCCGCGGAACTCAAGCTGGCGATGCTGGCCGGAGATGTCGTGTCCTTCGAGTGGGTGGCAGAACCAGGACATCTCAACTCAGCTCTACACGGCGACGGTACGCGGCGAGAAACAACGACCTACAGGAACGGTCGGGCAGAAACCGGCCACGCGGGCGGCCTTGAGGCGGCTTTTGATGGCACCCATGGCTGGTTCTGGCGCAACCGTTCGGATGTCTCCGTGACAATGACGCTGCGCGTGCGGGGCGAGTATTCGGAGATAAAGCGGGTTCTCTGACGCGGGGGGCGTTCGCATCGGCCTCGTTGTGCGCGAAGAATGTTTCCCAACGAGATCAACTAGCCGCTCAACCGGCTACTCCAGTCCGGCAGCTTTGGGCCAAACCTGGTCGGGGCGAACCTCAATTTGCAATGTCTTTTGCGCCCTCTGCCGCCGCTCGCAGGCGGGAAGCCATCCGGCAAAAATTCGCCAAGCACCGTCATTCGGCTTCTTGTGTTGAACGACCGTTGTGGGCCAATCCCAACCGATCCGCCCTCGATTTTCTATGTCTCCTTTTTGGGCAATGAGGATTTGGTCACTGGTTGAATGGGCGTCCACGACCCACGTTTCGACCACTGAGGTAAGAGTTTCCGACCTTTTGCGATAGCGAGTTGGCGACGGGTTGGTGATTGATCAGCGGCGCTGATCAGGGTTCGGCTTGATGTCCAGCTTACCGGCCGGCAAAGGCCGCTGCAGGCGGAGGCTCTCTGTCCCGCCGGTGAGCCATTCCTTGCAATCCTCCGGTGTGTGCAGGATTGCCGGCATGGCTTTCTCGTGAACCGGACGCACAATATCGTTGGCCTCAGTTGTCAGGAAGGCGAACAGCTCCCAGTCGCGTTCTTCGCGTGACCGCCGCGCCTTGCCCGGCTGCTCGGCCAGGCGCTCGCCATGCCAGGGGCGCCAGACCCCGGCGAAATAGGCGACCTCCGTGTTTGGGACTGCGAACCAGGTTGAGTCCCGCACAGGTTCGGCGAAGGCGGTAAATGGCACGAGGCAGCGATAGTCCGGTTCCAGTATCCATTCCCGGTTCACATCGTGCCACCAGCGGCTTTTGAGGTTGCGGATATTCGTGATCGGTGCGCGCTGTCCCGGTATCGGCGGGAACCCCCAGCGCAGCGACACCAGTTCGAACCCGCCTTCCCTGCGGCGGCGGATGACCGGGGCATCCTGATCGGGATAGATGTCGGCCTGCGGCTGGAGATTGTCGGTTGCCGGGGTCGTGACGAGGTCGCCCTCTTCCAGCAGGCGCATGAAGGCCCGCATGGCGGCGACCGATCCCCATTGCGCATAGCGGTTACACATCAAGACACTTCACAATAGGGATTTCCACAAGACAAGGTGCTTGACCTATGTTCTTTTTTTGTTCTTTTGTGCAGTCTTCACGCCTGGAGACGCAGAATGCGCAAGCCGGAGACCCTTGAAAGCCTCTATCTCGACTTTGATGGCTTCTTTGCCTCGGTCATGCAGCAGGCCATGCCCTCGCTCAGGGGGCGGCCCGTGGGGATCATCCCGTTCGAGACGGACGCGGCCGACAGTACGGTTGTCATTGCCTGCTCCAAGGAGGCCAAGGCACGCGGCTGCAATAATGTCATGCCGGTGCCGGAAGCGCGCCGGTTGTGCCCCGACATCCTGCTGGTCACGCAGCGCCCCGACCTCTTCCGGCGCGCTCACAATACGCTGCTCAACGAGATCTCCTGCGAAATTCCCATCGAGACGGTCAAGTCGATTGATGAGCTTGCCTGCCGCCTGGACCCGAAGGATGCGCGCAAGCCGGAAGACCTGGCGCGCAGGCTCAAGACGCGCATCGCGGCCAATGTCGGTCCCTACATTACCTGCTCGATTGGCTTTGCCGCCAACCGCCTGCTCGCGAAGACGGCCTGCAAGATCGACAAGCCGAATGGCGTCACCATCTGGCGGCCGGAAGACATGCCGGGTCCGCTCCTGCCGCTGCCGATCAGCGAGATATCAGGGATCGGGCACCGGCTCGAAATCCGCCTCATGCGCGCCGGTATTACCGACATGGCGGCGCTGCTGGCGACCCAGCCCAAGCAGCTCCGCAAGCTGTGGGGAAACGTCAACGGAGAGCGCATGTGGTATGCCCTGCATGGCTATGACATCAAGGCGCTGCCGACCTCGCGCGGCATGTATGGCCATGGCCGTGTCCTGCCGCCTGACTGGCGCAATCCGGAGAAGGCGGAAAGCTGTTCCCGCCTCCTGCTGACAAAAGCCGCCCGCCGGATGCGGCGGGATGGCTATAATGCCCGCAAGCTCTGGCTCTGGCTCGACATGCGGGGTGGTGGATGGTTCGGCGAGCACACCTTGCCCAGCGTGCATGATGACCATGCCTGCCTCGATGCGCTGAGGATATTGTGGCAGCGTGCGCATGCCAGGATCAGCCGGCGCGCCAGCATCATCCGGGTCGGCGTGACGCTGCTCGACATCACGCCGTCCGAACACCGCCAGCTCGATCTCCTGATGGATGATGACAGGGACTGCCAGCGCTGGGAGGCCATCACCGACACGATTGACGGCCTGAATGCGAAGTTCGGCAAGCGGGTCGTGACCATGGGGCCGTGGACCGTTCCGCCCGGCGGGTTCACCGGCGGCAAGATCGCGTTCACCCGCATACCGAGCGCGGAGGATTTCTGGTGAGCTGGCTGACCGACATGAGCCTGAAGGACCTTGATGACAGCCAGGCGCTGGAGGCGACCTGCATAAGGTGCCTGCACACATGGCTGCAGAGTCCGACTCAGCTTCTCATCAAGGTTGGCCACCGCGATGTCTATCTTGATGAAGTGGCGGACAATCTCGCCTGTCCACGCTCCGGGTGCCGGCATGTCGGTGTTCGGCTGTCACTGGTTCGCAATGATGATACGAGCGGGTTTGTTGGCGGAATGCCCTAGTTTTTACCGCTTACGTCAACATTTATGCATGCGCCTGCAGTCGTCAACCTCCTGGCGTATCACACTGCTATGTGCTCGATAGAATTGAGGGGTAAAAAGGGATTCAGGTCAGGATGTCTCCGAATGCGCCCTTAGCGGAAACTCGGATCGTCAAATTTACACTACTCTGCACCGGCAGCGTAACCCTCATCGTAGCCCGGCTTGTAGCCGTCTGTATCCCAGTCTCCTGAGATCAGGGTGGCGCGAATTTCACACGTTGTGTTGTAGCCCGTGGCGTATTCATCGCTGTACCCGCGCTCGCAGGCCGATTCATAGCTCTCTCCCCTGGATCAGGAGACGATTACGATGATAAAAATCCAGCTGACTCTCTTCATTGTATTCCCCTTCATCCGACGCAGCAGTTAGCGCCGAACGCCCGTGGAATTGCAATGTCCGCTCCTGCGCCGATTGTGTTGAAGAAGTCGGTTGCCAGCATCGACCGGGATACTGGATGAGAGAGGCCTTCGCCTCATTCTGGTGCCGGTAGCGCGCCCTGGATCGATAGCTTGGCGAGTTTCCTCAGGTTCTGTGCGGTAGCAGCGAGGAGGAACTCGTCTTTTGCTCCATTTGGTCCACGAAGTCGCAGGCGGTCGACCTTTAGGATGCGTTTGAGGTGGGCGAACAACATCTCGACCTTTTTCCGCTCGCGTCTGGACGTGGCATAGGCGTCTGAAGCCATGATGCGCCGGGCAACATCGCGGGCCTCCTCGTGAACCGAGCGGAGTATTTTCCGCATGGGTTCCTTCGGGCAACACCGGTGCTTCAAAGGGCAGTTATCGCAATCAGTTTTTCTGGCACGGTAGCGATAGAGGCCATCTTTGGGAGGTTTGGCTTTGGCGGCACGACCCGCGACGCGGTAGCGACGGAGGTTCTTGCCAGCCGGGCATACGTAACGATCATCTTCTGCATCGAAGGTGAAGTCTGACCGCTCGAAGATGCCATCCTTGCGGAACGACTTGTCGAACACCGGGATGTGCGGTTCGATCCCGCGTTCATTGACCAACCAGTTCAGCATCTCGGCTGAGCCATAAGCGGTATCGCCGGACAATCGGTCCGGTTTGATATGGTTGCGCGCTTCAACCCGGTCGAGCATCACACGCGTGGAATGGACTTCGGCCGTGCGTACAGCGGTTGTGCCTTCAACATCCATGATGACGGCATGCTTGCAGTCGATCAGATAGTTGACCGAGTAGGAGTATTTGGCGGCGCCGTCTTTATAGGTGCGCGTCCAGCGAGCTGTAGGATCAACCGGCGACAGGAACTTCGGTTCGACAGGCGTTGATCCGCCAAAGGCGGCCTCGTCGAGTGTCGCAAGATACTCCTGAACAGCGCGGCGATGCAGGATCTCCGGCGGCAGGCCATCAACTCCAGGCCCGCCGCCTTCACGGTTTGCGTCCGCCTTGATGATGCTGGCATCGACGGCGAACGCCTCGCCGCCAACCACGCCTTCGGCGATGCATCGTGCCAGCACCGTCTCGAACACTTTGCGCAGGAGATCACTCTCACGGAAGCGGCCATGACGGTTCTTCGAGAATGTCGAATGATCCGGCACCGGATCTGTCAGGCTCAGCTTGCAGAACCAGCGATATGCGAGGTTCAGGTTGACCTCTTCACACAGTCGACGCTCGGACCGGATACCGAAACAGTACCCCGCGATCAACATCCGGATCATCAGTTCTGGATCAATCGATGGGCGGCCCATCGCCGAATAGTACGGCTTCAACTGAAGCCGGATGTCTTCAAGATCGACAAACCGATCAATCACCCGAAGCAGATGATCCTCAGGCACATATCGCTCAATCGAGAACTCGTAAAACAGGCCTTCCTGCATCACCTGCCGATCACCCATCATGGCTCACGCTCCCATTCTCAATGACTACAGGAAAAGTGAATCAGAATTCGGCCCGATTGGCACCGACTTTTTCAACACAATCG
>NZ_LADU01000010.1 GCF_000961795.1 Hyphomonas sp. BRH_c22 | reverse complement strand
CATGCCAGGCCCTGTCCGGGAAATCGCGCCTGCGGCCGGGCACGCCGGAGGCGGCCACGTCTGCCACATCTGCCTCGGAAAAGACGCCATAATTCGCCAGTTTCTGCGCCACCCAGTTGCGGGCCCTCGCCGCCTGTTCGGGGCGGCGGTCTGGCCGGCGCGCCTCGGGCGATTGCGGCAGGGCGATCAGCAGGGCGATCTCGTCATCCGAGAGGCGGTCCGCCTCGTGCCCGAAATAGCTCCAGCTTGCCGCGCGCACGCCTTCGAGATTGCCGCCATAGGGCGTCAGCGTCAGGTAGAGCGCGAGGATTTCATCCTTGCCGAGGCGGCGCTCGATCTGGTGCGCCCGGACGATCTCGATCAGTTTCGATCCGATATTGCGGTCACGCGGTTCCAGCATGCGTGCCGTCTGCATCGTGATCGTGGAGCCGCCGGACACGACACGGCCCGACAGCGCCGAGTCCAGGCCAGCCCGGGCCATGCCCAGCCAGTCGGTGCCCTTGTGCTGGCGGAAGCGCTTGTCCTCGACGCGGATCAGCGCCTCGATGAATTCCGGATCGATCCGGCCCAGATCGCCATGGAAACGCCAGCGGCCGTCATCGGTCGGGAAGGCGCGCAGGGGCTTTCCGGCCCGGTCAGTGACCAGGGCCGAAATCTCCCCTGCCCGTTCCAGTGGTGGCGGCACGATGGCGTCCAGCGCGAAGGCCGCGCCCACCAGAAGGGCAAAGGCGGCAAGAAGACGCCCGGCCGGACCCATTGGCCTACTTGCCTCCTGCCGTTGCTGCCGGTGCGCCCACCACGGTCACGCGGCCCGCCTGCGAGCGCGCATAGACGCCGGGGCGATACATGTCCTCGGCGACGACACCCGGCATCGCAAACGATCCCGGCGTAACCGCCCGCACGACATAGGCCAGCGTCACCGGCTCGCCATAGACATCAACGGCGGCGACAAAGCGGTCATCCTGCGCCTGCTGCGTCTGGGTATTGGCTATCTCGCCCAGGAACCCGAACGCGCCCGATGCGCCCCCTTCAAGGCGGCCATCGGCCGGGCGCAGCACGGTCTCGATCTCGAAGCCGGCAGGCAACAGGTCGGCGACAATGACGGGGTTCAGGCGGCGCTCAAGCGGCGTGACGGACACCCGCACGACCAGCTGGTCGCCCTGGTTGACGCGCGAGAGATCCACGCGTCCGCCCGTCATCGTGTAGAAGGCCTTGTCGGTCTGCAGTTTCGATGAGGCGGCAGGCGGGGCCTTTTCCGGCGCGCCCGTCACCAGCACGGTGCGGAACATCGGCGCCTTGCCTTCCAGCTTGAACTCCACGCCAGAGGCAACCTGTTCTTCCGAAATCAGGTACTGGCGCTCATTGTCATTGCCGCGGCCAAGACCTTCGACCATCAGGCGGAACGCATTCTCGCCCTTGTTGAAGTCATTGACCGCCAGAAGGATGAAGGCCTTCTCCTGCGTCGTCATCTCGTCCGCATCCGGCACATCCTTGCCAAGGCGTTCGGCAAGACGGGCGACCAGCGGCGTCATGTCGGCTTCACTGGCCAGTGCCATCATGCCGGCCAGGTCGCGCAGAGGCGTCTGGTAATAGTCGCCGCTATTCTTGTAGCCGAGGGCTTTCTCGGCCGATTCAAAGGCCGATGCCGCCCGTGACCGGTCACCGAGATAGGCAAGGCCGGCACCGATATGGGCGCGCGCCAGCGGGCTGTCGATCTTCGACAGGTCGCGGTCGTGCAGGTAGCGCAGGCGGGAAATGTCCGCCTCGCCCGACTTGGCGAGCACATAGAGCGCATAGGCCGAGGCGCGATACATCATCTGCTCGGCCGTATCGTTGGAATACTGGCCCTCATAGACATCCGTATCGTAGCCATAGATGCGCCACTGGTCGCCGGTCGATACGGCGCGCAGTGCGCCATAGGCCCGGTCCAGCGCCTCATCCGGCACATTATAGCCAGCGGCCTTGGCGCGGTAGATGAAGTCTGTCGAATAGGCACCGAGCCAGGGCGAGGCATAGCCGTCACCCTCGCGCCAGAGGCCGAACGCACCTTCCGACCCCTGACGATTGAGGATCGTGTTGACCGCGGCCTGCACCCGGTCCCGCGCATTGTCGCGGGATCCGCGCGCGCCCATGGCAACCAGCTGTTCGGAATAGAGCAGCGGCATGGCCCGGCTGACCGTCTGTTCGGTGCAGCCATAGGGATAGCGGTCGAGCGAGGCATAGAGCGTGGCCGGATCAACCGGGATGCTCGAGAAGCCGACCGTGACATCCACCGATCCCGGCACATAGCCGGCAAGCAGCTTCGGATCGACCGAATATTGCTGGCCGGGCTGCATCAGCGCGCTCGTGGAGCGGGTTTCCGGCAGGTAGGGCGAGCGGGTCTGGATATCGTACGTGTGCGCCACTTCGTACTTGTCGGGGCCGGAGACGGCGATACGCACCTTCGAGATACCCTCGGACTGTGCTTCGACACGCACCGGCACATCCGAGCGCTTGCCCGTCTGAACCGAGCGGGTCAGGCGGCTTTCGGCCACCGTGATCGGACCGGCCGCAGAAATCTGCGCCGTGAACTCGCCGGACGGCAATTCGACATTGTCGATGCTCGCGGTGAGGAAGGCCTCATCACCCGGTGCCATGAAGCGCGGCAGGATCAGGTCGGACGGCGCCGGATCGCGGACTGTCATCTTCGCTTCGCCCTTGCCGAGACCGGTCTTCGACCAGGCCACGGCCATGATGCGCAGCTCGCCGTTGAAGTCAGGCAGGTCGAACGACACCTTTGCCTTGCCCGAGCGTCCGACCTCGACGAGGCCGGAATAGAGCGCCACGGACTTGACCGGCACGACTGTCAGGCCTTCGCCGCCAAGCTGGTCACCACCGGTGCGCACTTCAGCGGGCAGGCCCATGTTCGGGTCCAGCAGGCGTCCATAATCGTCATAGAGTTCAACGCCGAGCGCCTTCTGGCCGTAATAATAGGCAACCGGATCGGGGCTCTTGAACTTGGTGAGCTGCAGGATGCCTTCATCGACAGCCGCAACTGTCAGGAAGACAGGCTCACGCGGGCCGCCACCGAAATCGACTTCGATCACCTGTTCGCGGCGCGGACGCGCGACTTTCGGTGCCGAGACCGTCAGGTTGAACGTCCTTGCATCCATGTTGACCGGCACATGCGCAACGCCCACGGCGCGGCGCGGCTTGGCCTGCAGGATCGGATCACGCGCCGTATAGACGTTGACCATGACATAGGCGCCTTCGCCCCAGGCATCGGACACAGGCAGCGTGACGCGCGTGCCGCTGGACGTGACATTGATGTTCTGGACCGACAGGACCTTGTCGGTGGCGACGACGATCTGGGCCTGCCCGTCATAGGGTGGGACAATCGTGATCTCGGCGGACTGGCCGGGGCTTGGCGACTTTTCTGGGCCCATCACGCGGACGCGGTCAGGCGCTTCGACGCCGTCATCCGACACGCGGCCACCCCAGCCGACATAGAAGTCATCGCTGGCAGCGGCGCCGACATTGACGCCTTCGGCTTCGACAACCAGTTCATGGCTGCCCCATTCCAAGCCGCTGACCTTGATCTCGGCCGTCGCGCCCGTTGTGGTGGACACAACGCCTTCATTGACCTTGGTCACGGTGCGCGACCGGCGCCAGCGCCATTCGTCGCCATCGCGGTACCAGTCATAATGATAGTCGATGGCCAGCATCTTCCATGCGAGGCGCTGCGCTACCGCGGCGCCATCGGAATTCACGGCCACGACCTGAAAGACCGAGTCGCCACCCTCTTCGACGGATTCATCGAAGCCGGGCTTGAGGCCGATATAGAGGTTTTCAGGGCGGTACGGGATCCGCACGCTGTCTGTCACCGCGCGGCCACCGGGTTCCAGCACGCTGACCACGGTATTGATGCGCAGCGGCCGGCCCGCATTGCTGCCGGCATTGCCAGGCGCGACGCGAACCGTTGCCGCCCCTGCCCCGTCCGTCGTCTGGTCAGGCAGTTCGATGATCCGCTCCTCGAACGTGGCATCATGGCGGCCGAAGGCGAAGCCATCAAAGGCCGGGAATGGATTGGGTTGCGGCTCAAGCCGGGCCTCGGCCTTGACTGTCAGGCCGGCACCCGGAGCGCCATAGAGGAAGCGCGAGGCGACCGCGATCTCACGCGTCCCGCCCAGCTTCATCGCCGTCTTGTCATCTGCCTTGAGGTCGACCGCGATGCGCTGCGGCACGAAATCCTCGACCGCAAACCTTGCGGCGCCGGACGTGTCAGTCAGCCCGTCGACTTCCAACGCGGCGCGCCACTGGCCACGCGATGCGCCCTTGGGCAGGATGAAACTCTTCAGGACAGCGCCTGAATCCGGATCGTCGAAACGGATCTTCTCGGCAACCAGCCCGTTCGGGCGATAGATCACGAGATTGCCGGTCCGGTCGTCGACCTGGCGTCCGGCACGGTCGCGCAACAGGGCAGAGATGTTCACCGTCTCACCGGGACGGTAGATGCCGCGATCAGTATAGACATAGGCATCAACCAGGCCGGGTGTCCGGCGGCCGCCGGTGACATGTTCGGACAGGTCGACCGGTGCGCGTGTCAGGTCCAGCGCGGCCAGTTCGCCCTTGGCGCTGAAGGCAAGCACCAATTTCGGCGCCATATTGCCGGCGCCATTGGTCAGCGGCTTGTCGAACGCAACGCGGCCCTGCTCATTGCTGCGCGTCTCGGCGAGGATCTCGTTGCTCATCGCAATCAGCTGCACGGTCGTATCCGGAACGGGCTTGCCGTCCTGCAGAGAGCGCAGCGTGATGTCGAGGCCGTTCTCGCCCTCATAGGCCGTGATCGCGAGATCGGTCAGCATGATCCAGCGCGAGGAGGAAGCGGGCGGGCCCTGCTGCGGGTCCAGCTTGGCGGCATCGGAGATGCGGACGTAATAGGCGCCCGGCTCCATCGTGGAAATCACGTCCTGAAGCGGGAAGACAGACACGATTGGCGCGTTCTGTTCGGCCGCAATGTCCATCGTGCCGGACCAGATTTCCTCTTCCACATCGCTCGGGCTGTCATTGCCCCAGGAATAGGAATAGCGGCCCTGCCCGGTCGTCTCGCCGTCGGTAATGCTCTTGAAGGCCAGCGCCCGGTCATTCACCCGCGACACGCTGATATTCACCTTCTCGACATTTACCGTCTCGATCGGCAGGCCGTCAGCATCGCCGCGCGGCAGGATCACGCCTGCGCCCTTGAAGCCGACATAAGGCGGACGGTCGGCAAAATCGATCGGCACGGTCTCTTCGCGCTTCAGTGTGCGCCCGTCAGCGGCCGGCAGGCCCGACAGGATCGTGGCCGTGCGGCTGGTGCCGAAGGTCAGGCCGCCAATGCACAGCTCGCGTCCCTCGACGCTGAGCGCAGGGCGGAAGGCGGGGCGGAAGTCGACATAGGGCGAATAGTCGGTCTTGGGGTCCAGCGCGGCCGAAAAGACGAGGCAGGCCAGCGGCTGCTCGCTGCTGGTGTCGATCCGGTAGCGGAAGTAGGAGAATTCCTGCTCCTGCGCGGCGATGGCCTTCTGGCGGCGCTGTTCGCGCTGGCGCGCGGCAACCTGGTCTTTCGGGGCCCGCTGCACCACCTCACCGGCCGGGCTGACCGTTTCGGCCGCCTTGTCCTTGTCGCCCCCGCCACAGGCGGCGACGAGACTGAACAGGATGGCCGCGACGACGATCCGAAACTTGCCCCGTGTGCCCGTTATGAACTGCGACATGAACCTCTCCTGTATTTTCTGTTGATATCCATACACCGCTTGGGTGCGTCGCCAACAGGGCGTGATTGGGTCAATTCAAAGGAATGTTGCGGTTTCGTCATGGCGCGCCGGCACTGGCGTGGCCGACTCCCGCCTTGCCAGCCGGCACATTGCACCCGATGTAGGCACGCATGTGGGCCTGGCGCATCCTTGGAATGTTTGCCTTCGCGGTGGGCGCGATTGGCCTCGCCCTGCCGATCTGGCCAACCACGATTTTCTGGATCGCGGCAGCGCTCGCCTTTGCCCGGTCCAATCCCGCCTGGGCGCAATGGATCTATGCCCGCCCCGGCATTGGCCAGCCGATCCGCGACTTTGCAGAATCCGGCCGCATGAGCATGCGCAGCAAGCTGGCCGCCCTGTCCGGCATGGCGCTCGCCGCAGCCGGCACGATCTTCGTCTTCTGGCGCATGCCCTGGACCATGGCGATCAGCCTGGGCCTGCTGGCGGTCGGCGCCGTGTTCGTGATCAGCCGGCATCCGCCCTTTGCTGACCCGGCAGAGCCGCTTACAGACATGACACTGGAACATAAGGGAGACTGACGCAGATGGATCTGGATCTGAAAGACAAGGTAATTTTCGTGGCGGGCGCCAGCCGGGGCATCGGTCTTGGCATCGTTGAAGCCTGCCTGGCTGAAGGCGCCCGGGTCGCCATCGCCGCGCGCGGCGCCGAGGCGCTGGAAGAACAGCGCGCACGCCTTGCAGCGCAATATGGTGAAGACAAGGTCTGGGCCAGGGCCGGAGACCTGCGCGACAGCCAGACGATCGATTCCATGATTGATGCGATCGAAACCGGATTCGGCCCGCTATGGGGCGCGGTCGCCAATGTCGGCCTGCACCCCTGCCCGCCCGGCTTCGAGGTCGATGACGAGACATGGGATGGCGGCATCAGCCAGAACCTCGACTCCGCATTCAAGCTCGCACGCTCGGCCCTGCGCAGGATGACACCGCGCGGCGAGGGCTCCGTCCTGATGATCACCTCGATTGCAGGGCTCGGCGCGCTCGGCACGCCTCTCACCTATGGCACGTCCAAGGCGGCCATGAACCATCTGGCCAAGGAGCTTGCCCGTGTCGCCGGCCCATCAGGCATCCGCGTCAACGCCATCGCGCCCGGCAACATCATCTTCCCCGGCGGTGACTGGGAAACCCGTTCGCAGGGCGAACGCGGCGGCGCGTGGATGAAGTGGATCAAGCGCGAAGTGCCGCTCAACCGGTTCGGGCGGCCTGACGAAATCGGCTCGGCTGCGGCCTACCTCCTGAGCCCGCTTGCAAGCTTCGTCACCGGCGCCGTGCTGCCGGTGGATGGCGGGCAGACGCGCTAGAGTGGCGTGCCGAAAAGTGGACACTGTTTTCGGGGACACGCCGCGACCAAAAAGAAATTCTGGATCAGGGGGCTGATTCCTGGAATCAGCCCCCTGATCCAGCCTCCTTGCAAAAGCGTAACTGTATTCGCCTGCAACGATTGCCGGGGCCACGCATTGTTTAGGCACAGGACTATTCCTGAAGCGGCGCAGGCCTCGTTGCCTGCCGACGCGCCAGAACACAAAGCAAGGAGACATCCATGACCCAACGCGCTCAAGGACGAAAACTCGCCATCCTCGCAGCTGACGGATTTGAAGAGATCGAGCTTACCTCACCGAGGGAAGCCATCGAGAATGCGGGCGGCACGACAAGCATCGTGTCGATGACGCATGGCACGATCCAGGCCAACAAGCACCGCGAACACGGCGCCACGTTCAAGGTCGACATGACGCTCGATGATGCCAGGGCGGCAGACTTCGACGCCCTGCTCATTCCGGGCGGCCTGTTCAGCCCGGACACATTGCGCACCAATCAGAAAGCCCTGGACTTCACGTCAGACTTTTTCCGCCAGAAGAAGCCGGTTTTCTCGATCTGCCACGGACCGCAGGTCCTCATTTCGGCCAATCTTGTCAATGGCCGCCAAGTGACAGGCTATGGGGCGATCCAGCAGGACCTCAAGAATGCAGGTGCCCGCGTGCTTGACCAGTCGGTTGTCGTCGATGCAGGCCTCGTGACATCACGCTCACCTGATGACCTTGGCGACTTCAATGCCAAGATTGTCGAGGAAATCTGCGAAGGCAAACATGCCGACCAGCGCCAGTCCGTGACCGCATAAACGGACAGCGCCGCTCCGAAGGGAGTGAAGCGTAGAGTAGGAAAAGCGCTCTCCTCCCGGAGAGCGCTTTTTTCATGGTGCGTTAGTTGCCGATCAGGGTGGTTAGCCGGCGCGGGCCCTCTTCCATTTCGGCATGGCCCGCCGCCTCAAGGCCCATCGCGCTCATCAGCGCACTGTCCTCGTCGGCATCCGGATTGTCGGTTGTCAGCAGGCGGTCGCCGACAAAGATCGAGTTCGCTCCGGCCAGCAGGCACATGGCCTGGCCTTCTTCGGTCATGCTCTCGCGCCCCGCAGACAGGCGCACCCAGCTTTTCGGGAACACGATGCGGCAGACGGCTATCGCGCGCGCCATTTCCAGCACGCCGACGGCCGGGCTGTCACCAAGCGGCGTGCCCGGAATCGGCACCAGCATGTTGATCGGCACGCTTTCAGGGTGCGGCGCCAGTTTCGAGAGTTCATGGATGAGGCCGATCCGGTCGGCCCGGCTCTCGCCCATGCCGAGAATGCCGCCGCAGCAGAGCTTCAGCCCGGCGCCGCGCGCCCGGCCCAGCGTTTCCAGCCGGTCATCATAGGTGCGCGTCGAGACCACCGTGCCGTAATATTCCGGCGAGGTATCGAGGTTATGATTGTAATAGTCGAGCCCTGCCTCAGCCAGCGCCTCGGCCTGGCCCGCTTCCAGCATGCCGAGCGTAACGCAGGTCTCGAGACCCTCTGCCTTCACCGCCTCGATCATGGCTGCCACTTTCGGCAGGTCGCGATCCTTCAGGCTGCGCCAGGCCGCGCCCATGCAGAATCGGTCAGCGCCGTTCTCCCTGGCGCGGCGGGCCGCCTCCACCACTTCGCCCAGCGGCATCAGCTTGGAGGCATCAAGGCCCGTATCGAAATGCGCTGACTGGCTGCAATAGCCGCAATCCTCGGCGCAGCCGCCGGTCTTGATCGAGAGCAGCTGGGATTTCTGGACTTTCCCGTCCGGCCAGTTCTGCCGCTTCACGTCCAGCGCCTGTCCGATCAGCGTGTCGAGCGGGCCTTCATACAGGGCTTCGATCTCGTCGCGGGTCCAGTCATGGCGCGGCTGTGTCTGTATCATGGGTAGCAAATCCTTGAAGGAGGGGAAACCGGGTCGGGGTTTGCTAACCGCCATCCAGCGGCGGATCAAGCTTGCGCGCCGTGCCCCGCCTGCGGCATAGGCCAGCCATGCACGCTGCGCCCTCTTCTCCCGGCTTTGATGCCATTATTCTTGGCGCCGGCGCAGCTGGCCTCTTCTGCGCCAGCCGGATCGGGCAGAACGGCCAGCGTGTCCTCGTGATCGACCATGCGGCAAAGCCTGCCGAAAAGGTGCGCATATCCGGCGGCGGGCGATGCAATTTCACCAATATCCATACAGCGCCGGACCGGTTCATTTCCGAGAATCCGCATTTTGCCAAGTCGGCCCTCGCCCGCTACACGCCGCAGGACTTTCTCGATCTCCTCGCCCGCCACCAGATCACCTGGCACGAGAAGACCCTTGGCCAGCTGTTCTGCGACCAGAAATCCGGCGCGATCATCCAGATGCTGCTCGACGAGCTGGAAGCAGGCGGCGGCGAGCTTCGCCTCGGCACCGAAATAAAGGCCGTCAGCCACGCCGATGGCCTGTTCTCGGTCGACACATCGGCCGGTCAGGTCACTGCGCCGAGGCTCATCGTCGCCACGGGCGGCCTGTCGATTCCGAAAATGGGCGCCACCGGCCTTGCCTATGACATTGCCCGCCAGTTCGGCCATGACATCATCCCCACCCGCGCGGCGCTGGTGCCTTTCGTGTTTACCGGCGCCGACCAGGAAGACTTCGCCTCGATCTCCGGCGTCGCCTGCGGCGTCCGCGCCAGCACGCCGCGCGCCCGTTTTGACGAGGCGATGCTGTTCACCCATCGCGGCCTGTCCGGCCCGGCCATCCTGCAGGTCTCGTCCTACTGGTCACCCGGCGAGCCTGTGACGCTCCGCCTCCTGCCCGATACCGACATTGCGGAGACCCTTAAGGCCGCCAAGCGCGACCGGCCCATGCATACCCTCGGGGCCGCGCTCGAGGACCTCTTCGCCAAGCGGCTGGCCGAGCTTATCCTCACCCGCACCCACACAACACCCGCCAACCGCCTCGCCGACACCTCCCACGCCACACTCGACGCCCTCGCCGCCACCCTCACCGAATGGGTCGTGCGCCCTGCCGGCACGGAAGGCTGGCGCACCGCCGAGGTGACCGCCGGCGGGATCGATACGGCCAGCCTGTCATCGCGCACGATGGAAAGCCGCCATGTTGCCGGGCTGTATTTCATCGGCGAATGCGTCGATGTGACGGGCTGGCTCGGCGGCTATAATTTCCAGTGGGCCTGGGCCAGTGCCGCCGCCGCGGCAACGGGTCTTGCGGTGTCATGAAACCGATGCAACACACTGCTTGACGCAAGGGCGCGCTGGCGCCATTCGGTGGCCCATGCGCCCGCCTGAAAACACCGCCAGCCAGCCTGCCCGGAGGACACTTCTCCTCGGCGGCGGACTGCTTGCCGCCGTGTTCGTCATCTTTATCCTTGGCAAACTTGGCGTCCTTCCCCGCGCAGAAACCCTCAATGCCTGGATGGAAGCCGTCTCCGGCAGCCCCTGGGGCCTGCCCGCCCTGATCCTGGTCTTCTGCGTCGCAGCCTTTCTCGGCGTCCCGCAATTCGCATTGATTGCTGCAGCGGTCGCCCTGTTCGGGCCCTGGCTCGGCTTTGTCTATGCCTGGATCGCCAACATGGCTTCCGGCTCGCTCACGTTCTGGGTCGGCCGCCTGGCAGGCGAAACGGTATTCCGCCGCTATGCCGGGACGACCGCAAACCGCCTTGCCGCCTTTGTCGGCCGCAACGCGATGGCGACCAGCGCCCTCGTGCGCAACGTGCCAACCGGGCCATTCATCATGGTCAACATGGCGTTCGGCGTCAGCACCGCGAAGTATCGCGACTTCGCCATCGGGATGGGGGTTGGGGTCCTGCCAAAGATCGCGCTGATCGCCTTTGCAGGCCAGAGCCTGTTTGCCGCGCTCAAGGGCAATCCCGGCATCGCAATCCTGGCCGCTTTCATCGCCGCCGCCATCTACGCAGCCATTGCGCTTTATGCCCGCACACGTCTCGCTCCGAAGGGGCAATCTGTTCCCCTGATCAGCGATCCGCCGGTTGACATGGGGGCGAAACGGGATGATTAAAGGCGACATGTGGAACAATTTGCCCCTCAGCCTCCTGCTTACCGGCCCCTGGCCGGTGCCGTCTGCCTGATCAGGGGCAGTCGCGCGGCCAGGGGAATGCTTTAGCCCCCCTAATTTTCCAAGCAGAGCCGCAAACCATGACCACCAATCCTCATATCCGAATTTTCGACACGACCCTGCGTGACGGCGAACAGTCGCCGGGCGCGTCCATGACCCATGTTGAAAAGCTCGAACTCGCCAGCCTGATGGAAGACATGCGCGTCGACGTGATCGAAGCCGGTTTTCCCGCCGCATCCGATGGCGACTTTGCCGCCGTCAGCGCCATCGCCGCCCAGTCGAAAAGCGCCATCATCTGCGGCCTCGCCCGCTCGACTCCCGGCGACATTGACCGCTGCGCCGAAGCTGTCAAACAGGCTGCCCGACCCCGTATCCACACGTTCATCTCGACCAGCCCGGTGCACATGAAGCACAAGCTGAAAATGGGCCCGAACGCCGTGCTGGAAGCGATCGGCCGCTCGGTTGCCCAGGCCCGCAATCACACGGACGATGTCGAGTGGAGCGCGGAAGACGCCACCCGCACCGATTTCGATTTCCTGTGCAAATGCATCGACGTCGCCATCGCATCAGGCGCCACCACGATCAACGTGCCAGACACGGTCGGCTATTCCCACCCGGAAGAATATGGCGCGCTGTTCCGCCGCCTGATCGAGAACGTGACGAATTCCGACAAGGCGATCTGGTCGGCCCACTGCCACAATGATCTCGGCCTTGCCGTCGCCAACTCGATCTCCGCCGTCGCCAATGGTGCGCGCCAGATCGAATGTGCGATCAATGGCCTTGGCGAACGGGCCGGCAATGCCGCCCTTGAAGAAGTCGTCATGGCGATGAAGGTCCGTGAGGACACGCTGCCCTTCTCGACCACGGTCAATCCGGCCTACCTGTCGCGCGCCTCGGCCATGGTCAGCCGCATCACCGGTTTCCCGGTCCAGTACAACAAGGCCATCGTCGGCAAGAACGCCTTCGCGCATGAAAGCGGCATCCACCAGGACGGCATGCTGAAGAATGCCGAAACCTACGAAATCATGAAGCCGGAAGATGTCGGCGTGGCGAAAACTTCGCTGGTCATGGGCAAGCTTTCCGGCCGTCACGCCTTCCGCGACAAGCTGGAAAGCATGGGCTATTTCCTCGAAGGCGATGCGCTGAACGATGCCTTCAAGCGCTTCAAGGATCTGGCCGACAAGAAGAAGCATGTCTTTGATGACGATATCGCTGTGCTCGTTGATGACCAGCTGGCGGCCGAAGGCGAGCGCATCGTGTTCAAGCGCCTGCGCGTCGTGTGCGGCACGGACGGGCCCCAGACGGCCGAGATCGACCTGACGGTGGATGGCGAGGAAAAATACGCCATTGCACGCGGCAACGGCCCGGTGGATGCCGTGTTCAATGCCATCCGCCAGATCGTCCAGCATAACGCCACACTGGACCTTTACCAGGTCCACGCAGTGACCGGCGGTACGGATGCGCAGGCGACCGTGTCTGTCCGGCTGAATGGCGAAGGCATCATGGCCACGGGGCGTTCATCCGACCCGGATACGCTGGTCGCCAGTGCCAAGGCCTATCTCCACGCCGTGAACAAGCTCGAGGCCCGCAAAGCCAAGCGCAAGGCAGCCTGAGGAACCATCCCGCACCTCACGCGATTCAGGTGTTCATACATCCTGGATCGCGTTAGGAAGCGGGCATGGCCAAGATAAACAATCTGGAATCGCTCCTGTCGAGCCTGACGGAATGCACGTCAGGCGATCAAGTCACCGTTCGTGACATGCTGAATGCCGTCGGGCGGCGTTCCTATGGACCGATCCTGCTCTTGCTTGGCTTCATCGCCATCTCGCCGCTGACGATCCTTCCGGGCACCAGCTGGGTGACCGCGCTTGTTATCCTGCTGATTGCCGGACAGATCCTGCTGGGGCGCACTTTTCCCTGGGTGCCGAAACGCATTCTCGACATGACCTTTCCCCGGGCGGCCCTGGTGAGCGGCGTCGAACAGGCCCGCAAATATGCCCGGCCCGTGGACAAGGTGCTGAAGCCGCGCCTCCCTTTCCTGTCGCAGCCACCCTTTATCGGCCTTGCGGCGCTTGTTTGCATTGCCGCCGCACTTTTGATGTTTCCCCTCGGGCTCGTGCCGTTCGGCCCGGTATTGCCCAGCCTGGCTGTGCTTCTCTTCGGCCTCGGCCTGACCGCCCGCGACGGCATCGTGCTGATCGGGGCGGGCTGCGGGCTCGCCGGGGCTGTATGGGTACTGTTACGGGTCTGGTCGGCCCTGCCTCTGGGCTGATGCGCGGGAAATTCCCGTATCAGGACAGTTGCCTTGCGCCGCTTTGACGGCGCCTGTTACATGAAACCGTGCAGAACGCGCGGGACCCGGGGTTTATGACCAATCTCAGCTATTCAGAAGACCGCACCATCAGGTCACACGTTCGCGGGCGGCCGCGTCCACATGTGCCCTTCATGCCCTACGGCCTGATTCCGCTCCTCGGGCTGCTCGTCGTCTTCTGGATGGGGATGGGACCTTTCGCCCGCCATATTGTCGAGCAACGCGCCATAAAGTCCGCCGAACAAACCCTGGCGGCCAATGGTGCCGACTGGGCCAGCGCGAGAGTATCCGGCCAATGGGTCTGGCTGGAAGGCCAGCCTCCCTCCCGCATGGAAGGCGAGCAGCTCATCGCGCTGGTACGCGCGGCCCAGACACCCACCTGGCTTGGGTCTGCCACGCCTGTGACACGCGTTTTTGCCTCGTTCGGTTCAGGCGTGGTCATGCCTACGGCGATCCGAAAGCCCGAATGGACCTATCGCCTTTCAGACGGCGAGCTAAAGCTCGAAGGCATTGTGCCCGATGACGTCACGCGCGCATCGCTTGTCGCTGCGGCCGAAGGCAAGATCGACCCGCCCCGCATCGCCAGTGTCGCAGATTTCCTGGAAGTCACCCACGTGGCAAAGAATCCGGAATATACAGAGGTCGCCCTGCATGCGATCGAGGCGCTCAGCCGCTGTGACCGCGGCGTGGCCGCTTTCCTGGACGAGGAGTTCTCGCTGAAATGCGAATTGCCGGAATCGGGCGCTGCCGCCGTCAAGCAACTGGTCGCCAGCCCCCTTGCCGTCGGCCGCCTTGGCAATATCGACATCCTGCCCAATGAAGCGGTGGCGACCTGCGAGACATCGCTCGCAGACCTTCTCGGCACGGCCCACATACAGTTTGCCCCGTCCAGTGCCGAAATCGACCCGCGCAGTTCGTCGCTTCTGCAATCCGTCGCCGATGCCGCAACAGCCTGTCCCGGTACGCTGCGCATTGAAGGGCATACTGACAGCATGGGCACGGCGAATGCGAATGAACTGCTGGGCGATGCCCGCGCTGAAGCGGTGCGCGATGCCTTGATCGCCCGCGGCGTACCCGCTGACCGCCTGCGCGCCGAAGGCTTTGGTGCGCGAAAGCCGATTGACGACAACAGCACGGCGGAAGGCCGCGCGCATAACCGGCGCATCGAAATTCGCGTCGTCCGTGCATCCGATTGACCCGGGCGGCCCATTCGGGCTCTTTTGGGCTAGCGAGACAATATTATGTGGTTCCTTCTTACTCAGATTTTCCCCCTGCTGCTGCTGGCCGCCATTCTTGGCGCCGTGCTGGCCTATTGGTGGCTGAGAAACCGTCAGGAAGGCATCACCGAATCCCATGAGCGGATTACGGAGCGGCTGGACGCCCTCAGCGCCCGCCCCGAGCCCGCCGCACGGGAAGATTATGAGGCCGGCATGGCGCTCATCTCCTCGGCTGTCAGGTCGCTGCGCATGCCTGACATGGATCCGGTGAACCAGCGTCTTGCCGCCGTCGAAGGGGCCATTTCAGGCATTGTCATGCCTGAAACCGATCTTGGTCCCCTCCAGGCCATGCTCGAAGGCATGGACACGCGCCTCAACCAGATCGAACGCACCATCACGGGCTTCACTCTTCCCGAAACCGACCTCCGCCCGCTTGAGGGCAAGCTGGACGGCCTGGAATCGCGCCTGACGAGCCTCGCCGCCTCGGTCGCCGAACTCAAGAATACAGACCTTTCCCCGATCGACAGACGTTTCGGCCAGCTCGAAGAATCCCTGGCCGCGATCAAACTGCCCGAAGTCGATCTCGGCCCGCTGCATAGCGGTCTCGCCCGTCTTGACCTCACCATTGCCGGGCTGGACCGCCCGCAAACCGATCTCGGGCCGCTCCAGACACGGCTGGCAGAATTCGAGTCCCGCATCTCCCTGCTCGGAGACCGCCTCGAAGCGGCGCAGAAGCGCGACTTCGACAAATTGTCATCCGAAATCACAAGCGTCGCCTCGGGCGTGTCGGGCATCGAAATGCCGGACCTTGGCGCAGTCTATCAAAGGCTGGTCAGCGTCGAACACGCCATCGCGAGCTTCACCATTCCCGAGCCCAACATGACACCGCTCTATGAGCGGATGGCCGCGCTCGAGGACTCGCTGGCCACGGTACGCGCCAACCTGCCCGGGACGCCGGACCTGACACTGGTCGAGCGGCGCATTGCCAGCCTGCAGGAAGCCTTCCTGACGCAAACCCCGCCTGACCTGACACCGGTTCTGAATGCGGTCCAGTCCATCGAAGGCCGTCTGGACCTGGAAGCGATGGAGAACCGGCTGAACGCCATCGAATACGGACTGGCAGCGATCCACCACACATTACGGGCCCGTCCCGATGCGGGAGCCGCGCGCCCCGAACGCGAGCCAGGCACTCGCGCTGCAGCAACCACCCGCCCCCCCGCCGCCGCCGAACG
>NZ_LADU01000082.1 GCF_000961795.1 Hyphomonas sp. BRH_c22 | reverse complement strand
GTGAACGCCGCCGCGGCAAGCTGACCATCTCGTCCGCGCTTGGCGACGATGCCGACCGCCAGCGCTCGCTCGCCTCAGTGCGCCGCGCCCGCGAACGTGAACGCGAGCGCCGTTTCGGCGGCGGGGAACAGCGCGAGAAAGTCTCGATCGAAGTCACCCTGCCTGAAACTATCACCCTGCAGGACCTTGCAGGGCGGATGAACGAACGTGTCGCTGACGTCGTGAAGTTCATGATCAATCAAGGCGAAATGCTGCGCGGCAATGACATTGTCGATGCCGACACGGCCGAACTGATCGCCGAGGAATTCGGCCACACCGTCCGGCGCGTGGCAGAATCCGACGTTGAAATCGGCCTCGAAGGCGAAGCCGACGATCCGGCCCTGATGCAGCCGCGCCCGCCGATCGTCACGATCATGGGCCATGTCGACCACGGCAAGACCTCGCTGCTCGACGCCCTGCGCTCAACGGACGTCGTGTCAGGCGAAGCTGGGGGCATCACGCAGCATATCGGCGCCTATCAGGTGCAGCTGAAATCCGGCCAGAAGATCACCTTCCTCGACACGCCGGGTCACGCAGCCTTTACCGCCATGCGCGCCCGCGGCGCAAACGCCACCGACATCGCGATCCTCGTGGTTGCCGCTGACGACTCGGTGATGCCGCAGACGATTGAATCGATCAATCATGCCAAGGCGGCCGGCGTCCCGATCATCGTGGCAGTCAACAAGATCGACCTTCACGACGCCGAACCCGACAAGGTTCTGACAGACCTGCTCCAGCACGACATACAGGTCGAAAGCATGGGCGGCGAAACCCAGGCCGTGAAAGTCTCGGCCAAGTCCCGCATCGGCCTTGACGAGCTCACCGACGCGATCTCGCTTCAGGCCGAAATTCTCGAACTGAAAGCCAATCCCAACCGCGATGCAGACGGCGTGGTCATCGAAAGCCAGCTCGACAAGGGGCGTGGTCCCGTGGCGACCGTGCTCGTCAAGCGCGGTACGCTCAAGCGCGGCGACATCGTCGTTGCCGGCGCCCAGTGGGGCAAGGTCCGCGCGATCACTGACGAGCGTGGCCAGCAGCTGCAGGATGCCGGCCCGTCCCTTCCCGTCGAACTGCTCGGTCTCGATGGTGCGCCTGATCCCGGCGAAGCCTTCGTGGTCGTCGAAACGGAAGCCCGCGCCCGCGAGATCACGGACTATCGCCTGCGCACCAAGCGCCAGGTCTCCGGCAAGGCGGGTGCTGCGGCGCGTGCCTCGCTCGACCAGCTGCTCAGCCGCCTGAAAGATGGCACCGTCGAAACGTCCGAGCTACCGGTTGTTGTCAAAGGCGACGTGCAGGGCTCGGTCGAGGCGATCTCCATGTCGCTCGACAAGATCTCGACAGAAGAAGTCCGCGCCCGCGTCATCCATGGCGCTGTCGGCGGTATTTCCGAAAGCGACGTCCTGCTCGCCCGCTCGTCGAATGCGCCGATCTTTGCGTTCAACGTCCGCGCCAACAAGCAGGCCCGTGACCTTGCCGAAAAGGAAGGCGTCGAAATCCGCTACTATTCGGTGATCTACGACCTGATTGACGACGTGAAATCGACCCTGTCGGGCATGCTCGCGCCGGAAAAGCGCGAAACCTTCCTCGGTTACGCCGATATTCTCGAAGTCTTCAACATCACCAAGGTCGGCAAGGTTGCTGGTTGCCGTGTGTCCGAAGGCAAGGTGCTTCGCGGTTGCGGCGTCCGCCTCCTGCGCGACGATGTCGTGATCCACGAGGGCAAGCTGAAGACGCTGAAGCGCTTCAAGGATGAAGTCAGCGAAGTTTCCGGCGGCATGGAATGCGGCATGGCGTTTGAACGCTATGAAGACATCCGCGTCGGCGACAAGATCGAGTGCTTCCAGGTCGAGGAAATCGCTAGAACCCTCGCCTAGAGGCAGGCACAATGAACCAGACGCTGAACATCTCGGGTCTCCTTCGGGAGAAGGATGTGAAGCGTTTGACCCGCCTCACGCGTGGCGGGTCCGTTGGCCCGACAGCCGTCTATTATGCCGGTGTGACCGCGCCGATCATTTCGGCCAGCATGGCCGTCATGGTTCGCGAGGCCATGCGTCTCGTCGGCCTGTCGCCGTATTGGCAATGGTTCATCTCGGCGCTCGTCGCGGCTTTTGCCGGCATCGCCTGGTACCTGATCTTCATTCGCTGGTCATACCGGCACAAGCACGGACGTGGCACGGAAATGACCCTCTCGACCGACATTACCCTCGCTGATGACCAGATCACCGTGCGGCGGGGCGGAATCGAGACCCGTATAGACTGGTCATGCATCTCGTCTGTCAAAACCGAACGGCGGCACGTCGCCGTTCTCGTCAACGGCGCCGACTCGCTGATTATCCCCGATGCCTGGTTCGGCAAGGACAAGTCAGCGCGCGCCGCATTCATTTCACGCCTACAGGAAAAGGCTGCTCACTGATGGCCCGAAAACCCGCCGCTGCCGGCATGCCCTCCCAGCGCCAGTTGCGCGCCGGGGAAATCATCCGCCACGCGCTTGCCGACATTCTCGCCCGGGAAGATCTGCGCGATCCCGATCTTGCCACCGTCATCATCACCGTTGGCGAAGTACGCTGCTCACCTGACTTGCGCCATGCCAACGTGTTCGTCACGCCGCTGGGCGACGATACGCAGGCCGGCCGCGACAAGCTGGCCGAAGCCCTGACTCGCGCCGCCCCCTTCCTGCGCGGGAAACTTGGCCGCGAAATCGACATGAAGTTCACGCCGCAACTGCACTTCATTGCCGACAAGTCCTATGATGAGGCGACGCATATCGACCGTCTGCTGGCCGACCCGCGCGTAAAGCGCGACCTGCAGGAATAGGCTTCCCGAAAGCTGCGCCTTATCCGCTTTGTCATTTGACTTGGCGGCGAACTGTTGAGACCGTTAGGGATCGCGACAAGGGGACGGGCCGCATGGACCGCCAGACACTCGACATGGAAGGCGCCCGGCAGGGAGAAATCTCGGCCGCATCAATCCAGATGGGCGATGATACGATCGCCATCCGCCGTATCGCCACAATGTCCATTGAATCCATCGAATTTGCGCCATGGGACATGCCGCGCAACCGCAAGTCACAGAGCCTGCACGCTACGCTCTGTGTCGCCAACCTGTTCTTCGGCATTGTCGGCCTGGCCTGGTGGTTCCTGGTGCCCGGCCGCCAGTCCGGTCTCGTGGCCCTGTTAGTCGGCGGCGTGCTCATGCTGCTCGGAGTCTTCCTCGGTATCCGCGCCGCCATGATCGCCATGAAGATCAAGAAGCGCGAACCCTATTACCGCCTGACGATCGGCACATCCGACGGCCGCCAGATCCCGGTCGTCGATGACAATCGCGATGTCCTCGTGAAACTCCGCGACGTTGTTCGCCACAAGATGGATACGGGCGATACCGAAACGGTCGGCGAGTTTGATCTCAATCTCGATATCGTCGATCTGAAACTGCCAAAATCGGCGCGTCCGGCCTCCCCTGCCCCGGTGCGGGAAGACAAGTCCCCGCCGCCGCACGAACCGGAACTCCTGTTTGATGCCGATGAGGAAGAGGCGGCCGCCGAGCGGCTCAAATCCGCGTCCTGACCGGCCCGGCGGTTGACGCGGGGCCCCAGCCAGCCTAAGGCCGCGCCTTCCTTTTACCATGCCAGTACGAAGATGGCCCGCCGGCGTTCGAACCGCCTCAGGCCTGCAGGAGACAATGATTTGGCCCGCCAGAGAAAACGCAAGGGTGATCCGGTCAGCGGATGGCTGAACCTGTTCAAGCCGGTCGAGATGACATCGACCCAGGCCGTCGCGATCCTGAAGCGGCTCTACAATGCCGACAAGGTGGGACATGGCGGCACGCTCGACCCGCTGGCCGACGGCATCCTGCCCATCGCCTTCGGCGAAGCGACCAAGACGGTGCAATGGGCAATGGATTCGGAGAAGGAATACGTCTTCACCATCCAATGGGGCGTCTCCACCGCCAGCCAGGATGCCGAAGGCGAGGTTACGTCCACATCCGATACCCGTCCCACCCGCGAAGCGGTCGAAGCGGTGCTTGCAAACTATGTCGGCCTGATCGAACAGGTGCCGCCCAAGTTCTCCGCCATCAAGGTCGATGGCCAGCGCGCCTATGACCTCGCGCGTGAAGGCGAGGATTTCGAATTGAAATCGCGTGAAGTCATGGTCCACGCCGCCAGCGTCATCGGCATGCCTGACGCGGACCACACGGTCATTCACGTCACCTCCGGCAAGGGCTTCTATGTCCGTGCCATGGCCCGGGACGTCGCCTTCGATCTGGGCTGTGACGGCCATATCAGCCAGCTGCGCCGCACCCGCGTCGGCGCCTTCGGTGCAGCCGACGCCATCGCCATCTCGGCCCTGCAGGAGATGACCGACAAGGCAGACCTGCTCGCGGCCTTGAAACCCGTCCAGTCAGTCCTGGCCGGCATTCCGGACCTTGCCGTCAGCCCGTCTGACGCAGGCGACCTGCGTCAGGGCCGCACCATCATGCTGCTGCCGCATGTGGTCGAAGCCTGGCGCAGTGCCCGAAACCCCGACGATGAAGACGACCGCCTCGCCCTCGCGACCTGCAACGGCGTGGCCATCGCCTTGGGCGATGTGCGCGCCGGGCATTTCGAGCCGGTTCGCGTGTTCAATGTGCGCGAGGTGCAGGGGGTCTAGGCGTTCTGCGCCGCCAACCCCCTCCTGTCAGCCACCAACCACCCTCCACGCCACCGGCAGGGACTCCGGGCCCAACAGCGCACCCACACGCCGCCCATATCACCCCACCCCCTTCCCAAACGGGCCTAAATCCGCCATAAGCCGCCCCTTGAGGCGAAGATCGCCCTGAATCCCCTGCTGGACGACATCCCGGCACCGGACACCAGGGTCCAGATCCCGCCTCAGACCCCCGCAGCCATGAGGCCGCAAGACTTTGAAACCCCTCGCCTTTTGGCGATATTCATGAAAGAGACCCGATGTCGATTACGGCTGAAAAGAAACAGGAACTGATCCAGAAGTTTGCCATAAAGGCAGGCGACACCGGTTCCCCCGAAGTGCAGGTTGCGATCCTCACAGAGCGCATCAACAACCTGACCGACCACTTCAAGACCAACAAGAAAGACAACCACTCCCGCCGCGGCTTGCTGACCATGGTCGCCACGCGCCGGAAGCTCCTTGACTATGTCAAAGGCAAAGATGAAGCGCGTTACCAAACGCTCATCACGGAACTCGGCATCCGCCGCTAGGTCCGGAAAAACAAGCCCGCCGGGCAATAGGGCCACGGCGGGCTTTTCGTATGCGAAAAGAAAGAAATCGAAATGTTCAACAAACAATCCGTGTCGCTGGAATGGGCGGGACGCACGCTGACAATTGAGACGGGCCAGGTGGCTCGCCAGGCAGACGGCGCCGTTATGGTGACCTATGGGGACACCAAGGTCCTCGCGACCGCATGCTTCGCCAAGTCGGCCAAGCCGGGTCAGGACTTCTTCCCCCTGACCGTCAACTATATGGAAAAATACTACGCATCGGGCCGCATCCCAGGCGGCTTCTTCAAGCGTGAAGGCCGCCCGACCGAGAAAGAGACGCTGACCTCGCGCCTCATCGACCGCCCGATCCGCCCGCTTTTCGTCAAAGGCTTCAAGAACGAAGTCCAGGTCGTCCTGACCTGCATGTCCTATGACCTTGAAAACGATGCTGACATCCTCGGCATGATCGGCGCCTCTGCCGCGCTCGTCCTGTCCGGCGCACCGTTCATGGGCCCGATTGGCGCCGCGCGCGTGGGCTACAAGGATGGTGAATACATCATCAACCCGACCATCGCCGAACTGGAAGAGTCCGATCTCGACCTCGTCATGGCCGGCACCGCCGACGCCGTGATGATGGTGGAATCGGAAGCCTACGAACTCTCCGAAGACGTGATGCTGGGCGCTGTCATGGCGGGCCACGAAGCCATCCAGCCCGTGATCGATGCAATCATCGACCTGGCCGAGAAGGCTGCCAAGGAGCCATTCGAGTTTGAAGCGGAAGACAATTCCGATGCGCTCGCAGCAATTCAGAAGCTGGTCGGCAAAGACCTGTCGGCCGCCTACTCGATGACTGAAAAGCTCGAGCGTCAGGCCGCCGTGGGCGCTGCCCGCGACAGGGCCAAGGAAGCACTCGTCGGCACCGACGACGCTCCCGGCCAGATGACTGGCGAAGCCTTCAAGACTGCGTTCAAGGAAGCTGAAGCCGCCGTTGTTCGCGGCGACATCCTGAAAACCGGCAAGCGCATCGACGGCCGCTCGCTCGACCAGGTTCGCCCGATCGAAGCCATTGTCGGCTTCCTGCCGCGCACGCATGGTTCATCGCTGTTTACCCGCGGTGAAACGCAGGCGATCTGCGTGACCACGCTCGGCACGAGCGATGACGAGCAGTTCATCGACGGTCTCGACGGCACGACCAAGTCCAAGTTCATGCTGCACTACAACTTCCCGCCCTATTCGGTCGGCGAGACGGGCCGTATGGGTGGCACCAACCGGCGTGAAACAGGTCACGGCAAGCTCGCATGGCGCGCGCTCCAGGCTGTCCTGCCTGAACATGCCGACTTCCCTTACACGATCCGCCTTGTGTCCGAGATCACCGAGTCCAACGGCTCGTCCTCGATGGCCACCGTGTGTGGCTGTTCGCTCGCAATGATGGATGCCGGCGTGCCGATCACCCGTCCCGTGTCGGGCATTGCGATGGGCTTGATCAAGGAAGCAGACGGCATTGCCGTCCTTTCCGACATCCTCGGCGACGAAGACCACCTCGGCGACATGGACTTCAAGGTCGCAGGCACCGAAAAGGGCCTGACCTCGCTGCAGATGGACATCAAGATCGCAGGTATCACCAAGGACATCATGAAAACGGCGCTCGAGCAGGCCAAGGGTGGGCGCATGCACATCCTCGCCGAAATGGCGAAAGCCCTCGATACGTCGCGTGACAGCCTGTCGGAAAACGCGCCCCAGATGGAAATCATGAAGGTGCCGACCGACAAGATCCGTGATGTCATCGGTTCCGGCGGCAAGGTCATCCGTGGCATTGTCGAAGAATCCGGCGCCAAGGTGAATATCGACGATGACGGCACAGTGCAGATTTCTGCACTCGACCGCCCAGCCATCGAGAAAGCCATGAAGATGATCCGCGAGATCACCGCAGAAGCCGAGATCGGCGAAATCTACGAAGGCACAGTCGTTGGCCTGAAAGACTTCGGTATCTTCGTGAACTTCTTCGGCCCGAAGGACGGCCTTGTGCACGTGTCGCAAATGGCGAACGAGCGCATTGGCCACCCGAAGGAACTGGTCAAGGAGGGCGACAAGGTCTGGGTCAAGCTCATGGGCTTTGACGACCGTGGCAAAGTCCGACTGTCCATGAAGGTTGTCGACCAGGCAACCGGCAAGGAAATCGAAGGCGCTGACGCCGGCGAATAGACCTACATTTTCTTGTAGTTTCAGGATATGGGCCGTCCCTTTGGGGCGGCCCTTTTTCGTTGCTGCACAACGCGGAATCTGTAGCTCTAAAAGCTACATCTTTCTGTAGTCGGATGAAATTTCATTGACATGGAACTGTCATGAAAGTATTGTGACAGTTATGTTACAGACACGTTACAGATTTATGTCATTGTCGGCGTTAGCCCTTGCGGCGCTCACATTGCCCGCAGCGGCAGTCTCCACTTGCGATCTCGCAGATGGGCTGTCGCTTGATCCTGCAGTCTTCAATCAGGAAGTCAGCGCCTGTTACGACAGCCAGAGCGATTCCAGACAGGGCCTCCGGCTCGAAAACCAGCTGATCGACGCGACTGACCGTGTCCGCGCCGACGACAGCAAGGCTGCGCTCATTCCCCTGGCCTCGCTGGAACAAGCCGCCCGCATTCACGCAATGGATATGGCGGCACGCAATTATGCCGGCCATGCCGACCCGGAAGGCCGTGGCCACCTTGAGCGCGTCCGCATGCTGGACCGCACTGTCCTGATCGGTGCAGCCGGCGCCAATATCGCGATTGTTGAAGGCACCCAGCATGATGCCGACGCCGTATTCGACGCCCTGCGCCGGGATCCCGTTAACGCCGATAACATGACACGAAGCGCCTTCACGCATACGGGTGTCGGCATCGCTGAAGCCAATGGCCGAACCTACATCGTCCAGCTTTTTGCCCGCGTCGATGGCCGCCTGGAAACCCCCCTTCCCGTGCACGTTACCGGAAACGACAATATCCGCGCCACGTTCGAGGAAGCAGGACTCCAGCCCGTGGCGTGGCGTCTGACGTCACCTGCCGGCGACACGATTGCCCGCGGGTATGGCTCCACGATGACCGGCTCTCTGCAGCCTGGACAGCGGGCCTACCTTACCCTTGACGTTGCCCGGAACAATTCAGAATTCTCCATTCGCGGGCCAATCGTCACCGGGCGGTAGAAGCCGCAAATATCCCCTTCTGTCCCGCCCGGCCTCCTTTCAGGGGCCGGGCTTTTCATGTCTGCAGCCAATTCCCCTCGCGAAAGGTTGGAATGCAGGCGGTTTTGGCGCTAAGCAGCGATCATGACGAAACGAAAATCTGCATTCCTCATCGCCATGTCCGGCGGGTCCGGCTCAGGCAAGTCGACGCTGGCAGAAGCCCTGCTTGCCCATCTCGGCCCCGACAGGGCCGTGATGTTTGGCGAGGATGCCTATTACCATCCCATGCGCCACTATGGTGACTACAAGACCGAGGATGAGCGCCTCGAGATCATCGCGGGCGTCAATTACGACGATCCCGCATCGAAGGAAGTCGACCATCTTGTACGTGACCTGAAAGCGCTCAAGGCCGGTCAGGGAATCGACCAGCCGGTCTATGACTATGAACGCCATGATCGCAGCACGAAGACGCGCCGCATCGAGGCTGCACCGATCCTGCTGCTGGAAGGCATCCACGCCCTGTCCATGCCCAAGATCAAGCCACTGATCGACCTGTCAGTCTATGTCGACACGCCGGACGACCTGCGCCTCGCGCGCCGAATCCGCCGCGATGTGATCGACCGTGGCCGCAGCGTCGACAATGTATTGCAGCAGTATCTGTCCACCGTACGCGCCGCGCATTACCGCTGGACCCATCCAGCCAAGTTCGAAGCCGACCTTGTCATCGCCGACGAGGGCCTGCCGGCCTATGGCAATGTCCGCCCGAACGAGGAAGCGATTGAGCGCATGGTCGCGCCCGTGCTTGAACGCCTGCGTTCCGTTGGCGTCCTGGCCGACCGCGCCCCGGTCTGAAGCAGCTCGAGGCTGCACAAAACGCTGGGCGGCCATGCGCGCTCTGGCTAGGCTTGCTTTCATGAGTCGAAACCTGTCCCGATGGCTGACACTCCTCGGCGCCAGCGCGCTCGCGAGCAGCGCAGCGTTCGCCTGCGATCTGCGCCTGTCTGCCCGCGGCGAGACGGCAGCCGACTATGTCGAAACCGTACGCCCCTGCCTCGGAAATCTCCCCAGCGGCTACAAGTTTGATACACGGATGGAGGCCGGCTTCCTCGAGAAGGTCAATTTCGAGCGCACGACCCGCGGCCTCAAACCCCTTGCCCTGCGGCGCGAATTGCTGGCACCCGCACGGTTCCAGAGCCTCGACATGGCCGCCAACCAGTTCTTCGATCACCAGAGCCCGGACGGACGCTCACCGGCAGACCGCGTCACGGCCCTTGACCGCCGCGCCCTGATCCAGCGCTCGGCGGAAAACCTTGCGATGCTCGAAATCGTCAGCGGGCGCTACAATTTCTCGAAAAGCCTGCCGCAGCTCCACCAGAACCTGATGGACAGTCCCGGCCACAGGGCGAACATCCTCAATCCCGATCTCACCCATGTCGCGATTGGTGTCGTGGTGACACGCAACGGCGTCTGGGCGACGCAGGTTTTCCTCAATCTCTCCGGCACGCTCAGCGAGGATGTCCCGCTGCGCATGACGCGCGGCCAGCCCCTCACCGCCACGCCCAGCCTGGGCGAATGGACCTTCCGGCATTTCGAGGCAGGCACACGCGACAGGCGGTTTGCCCCCTTCCGCCACACAGCGCGTGGCGCTGTTGTCCCGGATGGCGTGTCAGGCGATATCGAGCTTGCCGCATTCAGCATCCAGATGGGCGAACGCAAGGACATGATCTATTCGATCCGCCTTGCCGGCCCGACTCTGACCGTTGTGAACTGACAGCAACGATCAACCCATCGTCAGCCGGAAGCCCCGCCCTATTCCTCCGGCAGGTCCGGCACGCCGACCACATGGAAGCCAGCATCGACATGGATCACTTCGCCCGCAATCGAGCGGCCGAGCGGCGAGAGCAGGTAAAGCGCGCAGCCGGCAACACCTTCCATGCTCGTGTCTTCCTTCAGCAGTGACCAGTCACGGCCCGTGCCCATCAGGCTCTTGCCCCCCCGGATACCCGCAAGCGACAGCGTGCGCATCGCGCCTGCCGAAATCGCGTTGACGCGGATGCCCTGCGGCCCGAGGTCACGCGCGGCATAGCGCGTCGATGCCTCAAGCGCCGCCTTGGCAACGCCCATCACATTGTAGGACGGAACGGTCCGTTCCGCGCCGAGATAGGTCATGCACATGATCGATCCGCCATCCGGCATCAGCTCGGCGCCGCGCCGGGCGCAATCGATGAAGGAATAGACCGAGATATCCATCGCTCGCCGGAATCCCTCGCGCGTCGTGTTGGCCACCATCGAGCCCTGCAGCTCGTCCTTGCCCGCAAAGGCAATGGAGTGGACGAGGAAGTCGATCTTGCCCCATTTCGCTTTGATTTCGGCAAAGGCGGCATCCATGCTGGCATCGTCGGTCACGTCCGCCGGGATCATCAGGTCCATGCCAATGCTTTCGACCAGCGGCCGGACGCGCCGCTCCAGCGCCTCGCCCTGATAGGTGAAGGCAATTTCAGCACCCTGCGCCGCCAGTTGCTTCGAGATGCCCCAGGCAATCGAATTCTGGTTGGCAACGCCCATCACGATGCCGCGCTTGCCCTTCATCAGGTCGCCCGTCGGCAGGTTCCAGTCTTCGGCCATCGGGGCCTCCTCTAATATGAATTTTTCTGCCTCACGGGCTAGGCGGGCACGATCAAACCGTCAAGCGTCTCGCCTGCCTTGATCCTCGCTCAGTCGTTCCGAAAGCACCGCGAGCAGGGCTGCCACCCTGTCTGCGTCCTTTGGGCCAAATGTGTTGTCAATCAGCGCGTTGATCTCGGCAAACGGCGCCTGGATGTTCGCGAGTGCCGCCGCGCCCGCGTCAGTCACATGAAGATCCCATGCGCGGGCATCACGTGCACTGCGCGCGCGCCTCAGCAGGCCCAGGGCCATCAGCCGGTTCACCATGGCAGTCACAGCCGATTCATTGAGACCGAGCTGTCCGGCCACCGTGTTTTGCTGCGGCCCGTCCCCGGCCGAAACAATCGACAGCACGGCCGCCTGCGCCGTTGAGATGCCCGCCGCCTGCATCAGCGCCTGGTCAGCCCGCTTCTGCAGGCTATGCGCGGCTACCTGAAGGCGGTGGTAGAATCGGCTGGATCTCGCGGTCATGCGCCTTCTTACCCTACTTGCCATGAGGCGGCCAAGCACATATACTTCACTATTGAAGTATATGGAGAATCGTATGCCAATCATTGACGCCTGGGCCCAGATCACCACCGCACGCATGGCCGAACAGCCCTGGTTGAAGACCTTGCTGAAGTGGACAGGCAAGGAAGGCGATACGCGCCCAGCCACCGTTGAATCGACCCTGGCCGCCATGGATGCCGCTGGCGTCACGATAGCCCTCTTGTCTGCCTGGCACGGCCCCGCAGGCGAGCTTATTTCCAACAGTGAGGTCGAAGAGCAAATATCGCAGGCGCCCGACAGGTTCCGAGGTCTCGCCAGTGTCGACCTTGCTTGCCCGATGCAGGCCGTCCGCGAGATTCACGCACGGGTCGACGGCAAGCGTTTCGTCGGCGTCCGCATCGTGCCCTGGCTCTGGGACCTGCCACCCAATGACAGGCGTTACTATCCCATCTATGCGGCCTGCATTGAGGCGGACGTGCCCTTCTGTACCCAAATCGGCCACACCGGCCCGCTGATGCGCTCGGAAACGGGCCGCCTCATCCCCTATCTCGAAGACGTCATGCTCGATTTTCCAGAGTTGAAAATTGTCGGTGGCCATGTTGGCTTCCCCTGGCTTGAGGAGTTGGTGTCGATGACCGTCAAGTTCGCGAACTTCCATGTCGACACGTCAGCCTATGCGCTGCACCGTCTGCCGCCCGCCTTCGTCACCTGGATGAAGGGCCTCGGTGCCGGCCGGGTCATGTTCGGTACGAACTGGCCGATGCTGTCGCCATCCAAATGCCTTGAGGGCTTGGGGTCGCTCGGTCTGACAGACATGCAGGCAGAGGCCTTCCTGTCAGGTAATGCCAGCCGCGTCTTCAAGCTGTGACGGGTTCGACCCCATCCATGGATCCAGGACTGGTTTCGAGACGGATTAGCCGGACAGGCTAGTCCAGATCCGCCGGGTTCATCAGGCCGACTTTCATGTCGGTCGCCATGTAAACCTGCTTGTCATCGGCAAACACCTTGCCGTTGGCGATGCCCAGCACGAGCCGCCCGCGCTTGACGCGCCGAATGTCGATTTCATAGCGTACCAGCTTGCGTTTCGGCGTGATCTGGCCGGTGAACTTGACCTCGCCGACGCCCAGCGCACGGCCCTTGCCAGGGCTGCCCGACCAGCCGAGCCAGTAGCCGACGGCCTGCCACATGGCATCCAGGCCGAGACAGCCCGGCATCACCGGATCGCCCGGAAAATGGCACGCGAAGAACCAGAGGTCCGGTGTAATATCGAGTTCGCCAATCACATGGCCCTTGCCGAATTCGCCACCGTCCATGCTGATTTCCGTGATCCGGTCCATCATCAGCATTGGCGGAGCCGGCAATTGCGCGTTGCCCGGTCCGAAATAGCCGCCCAGGCCGGACTCTAGCAGGTCCGCCTTGGTATAGCTGGATTTCGGCGTGTGAAAATCATGCGGTCCGGACATGGTCGGGATCTCCTGGAATTGGACGTAACCGCCTAACCACAGTGACCGGCCCGGCTTGTCAACCGCCTGACCCATCCGGATTTACAGACCAGCTTCACCCGTATCGGCGCCCCAGAGCGTCTCGCGTGGTGCCCAGCCATTGAAGCTCTGAACCTCAAGCGCGCACCATGCCACGCGGCATTCGCCAAGCTCCACCAGTACTCCGGCCTCCAGCGAGGCAACGACAGGACTGGCCGCATCAGGGGCCTCGTGCAGCATCGTGGACGATTGCAGCATGGCGGCAGCACCCGCCTCCAGCATGCGCGCATGCACCCAGACTTCGTCGCCCGACGGGTCACGCACGCGGCGCCAGTCCTGGCTTTCCTTGATGATCAGCAGTGGAAGGCCCTTGCGCTCGTAACGCCAGACGACCGGATGCTCCCGGCTGGGTCCGGACCGCCCGTTCACGGCGGCAAATTTCAGCGTTTCAAAGCGCGGCACCGCTTTTCCGGAAAACTGGCTGATGCGTGTGAGTTGCGGACTCTCGGCTGCCGCGAGGCCGCCAAGCGTCAGGATTCCGGAGACGAGAAGGGGTGCCCATTTCATGTGCAGTTTGCCAGACGCGCTGTTGAGGCCCTACCCTGCCACGTCCAGATGAATCGCGCGTAAAACAACAGGCGTTGGCGTTCCGGCATCGCTCTGCTAAGCCCGATAGGAGACATGCAGAGGGGCCACATGCCAACCAAGAAACTGAAGATCGTCGTGACCCGGAAACTGCCCGCTCCTGTCGAGCTACGGATGAAGGAACTGTTCGATACGAGCCTCAATCAGGACGATCATGCCTTTAGCCATGAAGAACTGGTCGAAGCCGTCCAGACCGCTGACGTGCTCGTCCCGACCGTGACCGACCGCATCGACAGCCGCGTGCTCGCACGCGCAGGCGACCAGTTGCGCCTCATCGCCCAGTTTGGCGCCGGCGTCGATAATATCGACGTCCAGAGTGCTGTTCAGCGCGGCATAACCGTCACCAACACGCCCGGCGTTCTGACGGACGACACCGCAGACGTCACCATGGCGCTGATTCTCGCGGTGCCCCGCCGCCTGCATGAAGGGGCGCAGGTCATGGATCAGGGGCGATTCGATGGCTGGACGCCAACCTGGATGATGGGGCGGCGCCTGGCCGGCAAACGCCTCGGCATCATCGGCATGGGCCGGATTGGCCAGGCGGTCGCCCGCCGCGCCAAGGCCTTCGGCCTGCAGATCCACTATCATAACCGCAAGCCGGTCAGCCCGCGCACCGAGGAGCTTCTCGAAGCCACCTATTGGGACAGCCTCGACCAGATGCTGGCCCGCATGGACATCGTGTCCATCAACTGCCCGCATACGCCGGCGACATTCCACCTGATGAATGCCCGCCGCATCGACCTCATGAAACCGGAAGCCTTCCTGATCAACACGGCCCGCGGCGAAGTGATCGACGAAGCTGCCCTCGCCCGCGCCCTCAAGTCAGGCAAGCTGGCCGGTGCCGGGCTGGATGTGTTCGAACGCGAACCGGCCGTGAATGAAGATCTGCTCGGCCTGCCGAACGTCCTGCTCCTGCCTCACATGGGCTCGGCTACAATCGAGGGGCGCACTGAAATGGGCGAAAAGGTCATCATCAATATCAAGACCTTCGCCGACGGGCACCGCCCGCCTGACCGCGTGATCCCGGCAATCCTCTAGCCGCGCAGCTTGAGGGCAAGTCCGAGGAATGGCGTCGCCAGTGCCGCCACGATTCTGTCGGCAGGCCCGCTGGCAAACTTGCGGAAATAGCGCGCAAGACTCCTGGCTTTGTGGGCTTGTACGACAGCGGACGGCGCATCCGATGTTGATCCATAGTGAAGCGCGCCTGCGAGCGGCTGGTAGATGACATGCCCTCCCGCTGCGATCACGCGGCGGCAAAGGTCCACATCCTCGACATGTAGGAAATAGGCCTCGTCGAACCCGCCGATCCGGCGAAAGGCCGTCCGGTTCATCAGGAAGAAGGCGCCCGATACCGCCCCGACCTGTATCGGCCCCGCCGGGGCCGGATCTGTCTCAAGCGTCCATTTCCCAAGGCCCAGCGCCCGCCAGATCGTCAGCGTGTTGCGGCGGCACCCGCGCTCCTCGCGTCCGCGCACATCGAAAATCTTGCCACCGACGAGCACCGGGTTAGCTTCGCCCTCCTGCGCCGCCAGGAGTGGCCCAATGGAGCCGCGCCGGATCACCGCATCCGGGTTGATGACCAGGAGAAACGCGCCCAACGCGCTCGCAGCGCCTTGATTGACGGCCGTGCCAAAGCCCGGATTGTCGCCCGACCGGATCAGCCGCGCCTTGTCTGTGCGGGCAACAAATGCATCCAGCCAGGCCTCGGCATCCGGCGGATTGCCATTATCCACCACAATGATCTCCGAGACGTCCGGATCTGACTTCAGCGCGTAAAGGCACTCATGCAGGCGCGGGCCGGTATGATACGACACGACGATCGCCGAAACTGTCGCCAGATCGCTCACAGCGACGCCCTGTTGCGGCGTGACAGAAGGATGATCGCGCACGCGGCAAGCACGACACTGGCCCAGAAGGAATCGTTCCAGACGCTATAGGAAAAGCTGAACAGGCTCGCGACGACGCCGACAAGACCCGCAATCGCATACCTGACGTCCGGCCGCAGCGTCTTCGGCATCGGCAGGCGGAACGCGATCAGAACCAGCGTCAGCCCTGCCAGCACCGCGCCGACCACACCTGTCTCGGCCCATATTTGCAATGCCATATTGTGCGGATGCCCTGGAACCACCGGATAGGCAGCCCAGAAGTCCGGCAGCTGGGCCAGCCACGCGGGATGATCGGAATAGGTATCACGCCAGGTCTTCGACGCGGCCACGCCATGGCCGGTCAGCGGCTTCTCCACCGCCTTGCCGATCACCAGCTCCCATGACCACGCACGCGACTGGAACGAGGCCGGCAGCTCGACGCCCATCTTCCGCATCATGTTGATTGCGGTGCCGATCAGGACAGGCGCCGCTGCGACATAGCCAGCCATCAGGCTGATCAGCCAGCGATAGCCGGTTTTCGGTGCCAGCCAGACGATGAAGCCCGCCAACAGCATGAACCCGATCCCGATCAGCGCTGAATCCGAACCATTGAGCACCACAATGATGGCCGCCGCCAGTACCATGGCCGCGGCGATGCCCTTCCAGCGCCAGCCCGGCCGTACCGCGATATAGGCCGCAAGGATCGGCAAAACGATCAGGAACGCGTTCGCGTTGCGCGCGATGTTCTGAAAACCCTTGGCCTGTTCCATCGGGTCGGCGCCATAGACCATCGCCACCACCTGATGCCCGAACACCGCGCTGACCGCGAGCACCAGCCCCTGTACCGCAAACGCCCCCAGCATGACCCGCGACGATACCTGCGCCGTACCGCTGGCGATGCGCAGAGCGCCGGCCACTGCCAGCATGCCAAACAGGGTCGTCAGCACGATCCGTACGCTCGACGCACGGATTGCGAAATCCCCTTCCAGAAGGTTCCCGGAAATCAACCCGCGCGTTGCCGGCGACCAGGTCTCGCTGATCGCCGCCCACCCGACGAAGGCCAGCGCCATCAGGGCATAGATGGCAGGCGGCATTTTCGGCCGCGCCAGCGCCAGCGCGGGCAGCGCCGTGATCGCCAGCAAGGGCCCATAGCCCTGGGCACCCAGCAGCCCGATAACAGGCCAGAGCACGAAGGCAGCGGCAAGAATGGGCGCATAGGACATGGCCCGCACTCTGTCGCCAACCTCCGGACTTGTCACCAGACCTTGCTCACTCAGCGCGTTTGAGATCTGGCGCGAGCGATTCCTGCACCAGGGCCACACATGCCTCGTCCAGACCCATCATCTGCTGTCCCTGGCTGCCAAGGCGGCGGAGCGCCAGTGTGCGCTCCTCGGCCTCCCGGCCGCCCACGACGGCAATGATGGGCACCTTCTGCACGGAATGTTCGCGGACCTTGTAATTGATCTTCTCATTACGAAGATCCGTCTCAACCCGCAGCCCCGCCTTGCGCAACGCAGCGGCCGCTTCCAGCGCATAATCATTGGCCGCGTCAGTAATGGCTGCGACCACGACCTGGACCGGCGAGAGCCAGAGCGGGAAGGCCCCGGCATAGTTCTCGATCAGGATACCCATGAATCGCTCGAACGTGCCGAAAACGGCCCTGTGCAGCATGACCGGGCGGTGCTTGGCGCCGTCAGACCCTGTATATTCCGCGTCAAGGCGGTCTGGCAGCACATAGTCGAGCTGGAACGTGCCACATTGCCATGTCCGGCCAATCGCATCCGTCAGGTGGAATTCCAGTTTCGGGCCATAGAAAGCCCCCTCGCCTTCGGCGATCTCGAACTGCATCCCCGCCGCCGTCAATGCATCTGCCAGCGCCTTTTCGGCCCGGTCCCATGTCGCGTCCGATCCGGCCCGCATGTCAGGGCGCGTTGCCAGCTTGTAGGAAATCTCCGACAGGCCGAAATCCCCATAGACGCGCTCGAACAGCTTCAGGAAGCGCAGCGTCTCGTCGGCAATCTGGTCTTCGCGGCAGAAGATGTGCGCATCGTCCTGCGTCATCTGGCGGACACGCATCAGGCCGTGCAGGGCGCCGTGAGCCTCGTTGCGATGACAGCAGCCAAACTCGGCCATGCGGATAGGCAAGTCGCGATAGGAGCGCTGCCCGTTCTTGAATATCTGCACATGTGCCGGGCAGTTCATCGGCTTGAGCGCCATCAGGTCGCTATCGCCCGTCAGAATTGGGCCCTCTTCGTCCGTTGAGGGAATCTCGTCCGGCACAACGAACATGTTCTCGCGGAATTTCGACCAGTGCCCTGACTGCTCCCAGAAGACCGAGTTCAGTAATTGCGGCGTCTTCACTTCGACATAGCCATCCGCATCCTGCTGACGGCGGATATAGGCCTCCAGCTGGCGCCAGATCATGAAGCCCTTCGGGTGCCAGAAAACCGAGCCCTGCGCTTCCGGCTGGAAGTGGAACAGGTCCAGCGCTGCACCGACCTTGCGGTGGTCGCGCTTCTCGGCCTCTTCAAGGCGCACCAAGTGGGCTTGGAGGTCCTTCTCATTGGCCCAGGCCGTGCCATACATGCGCTGCAGCATCTCGTTCCGGGAATCGCCGCGCCAATAGGCCCCGGCCAGCTTCATCAGCTTGAAGGCCTTGGGCAGCTTACCCGTCGAAGGCAGGTGCGGCCCGCGGCACAGGTCGAACCAGTCGCCCTGGCGGTACAGCGTGATGTCCTCGCCCGGCGGGATGATATCGTCGATGATCTGGGCCTTGTAGTCCTCGCCGATCCGCCTGAATTCGGCGATGGCCGCGTCTTTCTCCCAGACCTCGCGCTCGATCGGGTAATCGGCATCGACGATCTCGCGCATCTTGGCTTCGATCTTGTCGAAGTCTTCCGTCGAGAAAGGCGTCTCGCGGGCAAAGTCATAATAGAATCCGTCATCAATCACGGGTCCGATCGTCACCTGCGTGTCGGGGTAGAGCGCCTGGACGGCCTGCGCCAGCACGTGGGCGGCATCGTGCCGGATCAGCTCGAGCCCTTCGGCATCATTCGGCGTCACGATCTCGACGCGCGCATCGCCGTCCAGCGGACGCATCAGGTCGCGCAGTTCGCCATCCACGCGGGCGGCAATCGCCTTCTTGGCAAGGGAGTTTGAAATGGAACTGGCGACGTCGAACGGGCTCGCGCCCTCGGCAAATTCTCGCACCGATCCATCGGGCAGGGATACTTTGATCATGTTTCAGTCTTCTTCAGCGGTCTGGCGCACGGGGCGCGGCAAAGTCTTGTCCGGAAAGGCCTGCCTGCGGCGGTCTGCTTAACGCGAGTTCACCGAAAATCCCACCCCAATTGCGGGGCAGATTGCATCAGGCCGGGCGGCCGGGTCGAAGGGAGTTTTTTGCGGGTACATGAATCCCAGGCGCGCTTACGGCACCGCCTGCGGGGTATCATGCACCCCGGCGGGTTCGCGTGGTCAGGCCGCTGGGCAGCTGGAGACGGATCGAACGTGTCATCGGCCGGGCTTATGTCACGCTTCCGGAAGGTTTTCAACTTTTTGCTCAGGCAAGGGCCGGCCGCCCGATTTCCAGTCACCATAGCGCCAAGGCTGCCACGCTGGCACGTCAGGCTTGAAGACCGGCGCAGGATCATGCCCGAAACTGCCGCCGGGCCGGCACCGGATGAACCGGGCAAGGGCCATCCACCCGCCTGCCCACCAGCCATGACGGGCAACACATTCCGCGCCGTATTCGCTGCAGGACGGCTTGTGCTGGCAACGGGCACCGGCGGCATAGAAAATCCAGGAAAAGCTGAGCTTGTAGACGCGCAGCAGGCCATAGACAGCCTTTCGGCGAACCCCTGCCATCGTCAGCCCGCTATCGCGGGCGCAAGGCCACGCGCCACACGTGCCCGCTCAATGGCTGCCACTGCCGCTTCGAAGGCCAGAAGCGTACTTGTATGGCGCGGAGGATAATCGGCAACAGGCTCCAGATGGCGCAGCTCCCAGAACCGGCCTTCGGGTGGCGGGCCGCCCTCTTTCAGCATCTTCTTCATGGCGTCTCGCGCCGCGATGACTTCTTCAACCGATGCCCCGACGGCGTATTCTGACAGGATCGCGGTAGCAGCCTGCCCCAGCGCGCAAGCTTTCGGGTCCACCGCAATCGCCGCGATATGATCGCCGGCTGCATCCAGAATGATCTCAACCTTCACGGTCGATCCGCACACGCGCGACACTTTCAGCACAGAGGCCTCGGCGCCATCGAGGGTGCCGAGATGCGGAATGTTGGCCGCAAGTTCCAGGATACGGTTGTGGTAAAGCTCGCTCATCGCCCGCAAAGATGGACCCGGCCCGGCCCATTCGCAAGCTGGTGCATCAGGCCCAGGTAAAAAGAGGCCGTCCTCGATCCAAGGATAGAGAACGGCCCGAGAGAGATGGGTGCATTGAAACGGGGGTTCTAATCCCGAGGACTAATTGATCCCATGCGCCGGCCTGAAGGGTCAATTTAACGATCAGACAGAAACCCCGTGACGCGCAAAAAAAGGGTCTCCCGACAAATCGGAAGACCCTAGTTGGATGATTACCGCTCGGCCCGGATTGACGACAACCAGGCCCGGTCGGGAGGTGGAACGCGCCTTCTACACATGACAAGCCGAAGATCAGGTTCGCACCTGCATGCGAATTTCGACGAAATTTGCCTCGTTCCTACACCCGGCGCCAGGTCGACCCGGACGGCCCGTCCATGATCTCGATACCCTCTGCCGCCAGCGCATCGCGAATCCGGTCCGCCTCGGCCCAGTCACGCGCCGACCGCGCATCGATCCGGGCCTGCACGAGGGCGTCAATGCGGGCATTGCCATCGGCATCGGCGCCCTGCTCCCAATCCTTGGGCGTCTTTGTCAGCAGGCCCAGCAGCGCGCCCGCCGCCAGCAGGTTCGCTCTGGCGTTCGCCATGGCGTCATGATCCTTGTGATCGGCCGCCGTGTTGGCCTCGCCCGCAAGGCGCGACAATTCGGCCAGGGCTTCGGGCGTGTTGAGGTCGTCGGACAGCGCCTTCAGCACCCCCCTGTCACGCGCCTCACCCCCCTCTTCACTCCATACGCGCCGCAATGCGCCGTACACACGGTCAAGCGTGGTCTTGGCCTGTTTCAGCAGGTCTTCGTTCCAGTCCAGCGCCGCGCGATAATGCCCGCTCAGCATGGCAAATCGCACCACTTCGCCCGGCCACGCCTTCAGCAGGTCATGCATGAGCACGACATTGCCGAGCGATTTCGACATCTTCTCCCCGCCCATGTCGAGGAAGCCATTATGCATCCAGTAATTGGCCATCACCTGGCCATGCGCGCATTCGGACTGGGCAATCTCGTTCTCATGGTGCGGGAACTGCAGGTCGATCCCCCCGCCATGAATATCGATCGTCTTGCCAAGGTGCTTTGCCGCCATGGCCGAGCATTCGATATGCCAGCCGGGCCGGCCCCGGCCCCACGGGCTGTCCCAGATCGCATCGTCCGGCTCGCCCGGCTTGGCGAATTTCCACAGCGCGAAATCAGCCGGATCGCGCTTGTCGGAATCAATTTCGACCCGGGCGCCGGCTTCATTGTCTTCCGGCCTGCGCCCCGAAAGCTTGCCGTAATCCGGCATCGAGTTGACCGCGAACCACACGCCCTGCTCGCCGACATAGGCGTATTTCTTGCGCACCAGTTTCTCGATCATCTCGATCATTTCCGGTACATGCGCCGTTGCCCAGGGCTCGATCGTGGGCGCTGCGACGTTTAGCGCCGCGGTATCGTCATTGTAGATTTTTGCGAACTTCCGCGCGATCAAGGCGATCGGCTCGCCCGTCTCCACCGAGGCGGTGATGAGCTTGTCTTCGATATCGGTGATATTGCGTGCATACACGATGGCATTGGCGCCATACTGGCTCGCCAGGACCCGCCGCAGCACATCAAACACGATGGGCGGCCGGGCATTGCCGATATGGGCGTAGTTGTACGGCGTGGGGCCGCAGACATAGAGCGTGATGCGGGCCGGATCTTGCGGTTCAAATACGCGTTTCGCGCGCTGTGCGGTGTCATAAATGCGGAGAGTCATGGGAAATCGGGCTCGAACGGGGAAAATGGAACTGAAATGGCCCTTCTGGATGGGCGAGATGCCCTAATGGGCGCTTGTTGCCTTAACAACAACAGCCTTTAGGCAATCTGCACGCGTGCCGGTTCATGTCCATTCCGGCGCCATTATCACCCGGCCGCTTGCCGGGCAATGAAATATCCGACATCCGTTTACTCCGCGTCACCGTAGAAATCTCTGGAAACAGCGCAATCTCGCGCCTATCTTCAACTTTATCGCCCTGAGGGTATCAACTCGGGCGGGCGTTAAGTCCGGGCAGGGGGCCATCCGGTTTCCCAGACCAAGCCTCGGCTCGACCTCCGTCCCTCAGTCGAAGGACACTTAATCATGGCCATGGATGCCATCACTCCCAAGAACGACCTGTCTCGCGGAGAACCCCTGGTTCGCCCCACTGTGCAAGAGGCTGAAGAAGCCGTCCGCACGCTCATTGCATGGGCGGGTGACGATCCACGCCGCGAAGGCCTGCTCGACACGCCCAAGCGCGTCGTCAACGCCTATAAGGAGTGGTTTGCCGGCTATGATGAAGACCCGGTGAAATATCTCTCACGCACCTTTGAAGATGTTCAGGGCTATGACGACATTGTCATCCTGCGCAATATCGACGTGGAGAGCCATTGCGAACACCACATGGCACCGTTCATCGGCAAGGCCTTCGTGGCCTACAAGCCTTCTGATGCTGTTGTCGGCATTTCGAAGCTTGCCCGCGTGGTCGAGATATTCGCCAAGCGCCTCCAGACGCAGGAAACCATGACGGCACAGATCTGTGATGCGATCACCGAAAGCCTCGCGCCAATGGGCACCGCCGTCCTGATTGAAGCCGTCCATGAGTGCATGTCGACACGCGGCGTGCACCACAAGGATGTCACCACGGTCACGACCCAGTTCACTGGCGTCTTCAAATCCGACGCTGACCTGCGCAACCGGTTCCTGCGCGCTGCCAATCAATAGGCGTGCCGGGACAGCAGCTGCGTCAGACGTGATACCGAAGGAGGCGCTCGTAAATCGCGAGCGCCTCCTTTTCTATTCCGGCATCCTCACCGTCTAGGACCGGCAAGGGCCCCGGCGCATCGCCAAACCCTTCGGACTTCCAGACGGCATCATACCAATGCGGCGCCCAGGCGCCGTCTTCCGGTTTCGGGCCGGGCTGCCAGGCCAGCATGCCCTCATCCCATGGAATCTCCAGCGCGCTGCATAGGCGCGCCAGGACCGCATGCGGATCGGCGAGCACGCGGTCCGAATCAATCACCGGCGGCAGTTTGCCGGTACGCGCCCGCATCTCGTCAAACAGCCGGGCCTGCTGCGGGAACCCGATGGCTTCCAGACTCACATCATCCATTTTCCGGGCATAGGAGGCAATCACCCGTGCCGGATGCCGGATAAGGAATGCATGGTCACACTGCGCGGCCCAGTCGAGCGGGAATTCCGGCAGCATGTGATGCGTCATGTGCTTCTGGAATTGCACGGCCGCGCCGCCCGGCAACGGGGCAAGCAGGCGTTCTGCCACGCCGCGCGGATCGTTCGGCTGGCTCGCCAATATCTCCGCCTGCATGGGGTGGGTCACGCCTGCGGCAACCAGCCAGGCCGCGTAGAACGGTTCGTCCACGGCAGTGCAATCGGCCCGCGCGCCGAAGCTGCGCATCATCGTGGTCGACATGTTGCGCGGCCCTGACCACATCGCAATCCGGCGGATCGGAGTCATGTGATCGGTGTCAGGCTGTTGGCGGCAAGTTGTTTGTAGAGCGTGCTGATGCGCTGGCTCATCGGGCCACCGACATGCTCGATCGTCCGCCCATCGACTTCACGCACCGGTGTCAGCCCCGCAAACGTGCCCGTGATAAAGGCCTCGTCGGCCGAGTAGACATCAAACAGCGAGAAGCGCTTTTCAAAGACCGGGATACCGGCCTCGCGGCAGACCCGGATGATGTTTCCCCGCGTGATGCCGCCAAGGCAGTAATCCGGCGGACTGGTCCACACTTCGCCGTCCCGCACGATGAAGAAATGCGTCGAGTTGCATGTCGCGACAAAGCCGGCCGCATCCAGCATCAAGGCCTCGTCGGCGCCGGCCTTGTCGGCCTGGATGCACGCCAGGATACAGTTGAGCTTGGAATGTGAATTCAGCTTCTGGTCCTGCTCGGCCGGGCCCGTGCGGCGCTGGTGGACAGTGAAAAGGGTCACCCCCCGGGCAAGGATTTCCGGCACAGGTGTCTTGTATTCCGGAATGATCACGATGGTCGGCTTGCCGATGGTGAAGCGTGGCCCCTGATAGGGCGTCTTCTTGATCCCTCGCGTCACCATCAGGCGGATATGCACACCATCCGTCATGCCGTTCGCCTTCAGGCAATCCATCAGGCGCGCGGTCAATTCGTCCTTTGTCAGGCCGATGTCCATGTCGATTGTCTTGGCACCGGCATAGAGGCGTTTCAGGTGTTCAGGCAGGAAAGCAACGCCGCCATTTGAAACGCGCAGACCCTCCCACACGCCATCACCGAGAATGTAGCCGCTGTCGAAAACCGAAACGACCGCCGCGTCACGGTGCTTCATGTCACCGTTCACCGAGATCAGCACATCGGCATTTCGCGGGTCGGCGACATAGTCATGAACGCCGTGAGCTTCTTCCTCGATCACGCCTGTTCTCCAAAAGGTTGTTCCAGCCATTCGACGATATCGGCGACGACCGCGTCTGTCCCCGGCTCGTCGATGATCCAGTGCGCATTGTCGGGATATTCGAAGAAATCACCCGGTACGGGCGCGCGGGCATATTTTTCGCCCACCTTGCGGACAGCCCGGGCCAATGTCGCCCGGTCCTGGGACGCGGCAATAGTGAGTGTGGGAATCGCCACGAGCCCCTCATCGACTTCAATCCCGTCAGTGAGGTCGCCGTAAACCTTGCCGGAATCAAACCGCGCCCGTGCGTAGATTTCCTCATGGCGGCGCCTTGGAACACGGTTCAGGACGCCAAACCGGAAGCCGGACCGCCAGACCTTGTAGGCCCGCTTGCGGTTGCGCGTCAGAAGGATGTTCAGGAATGTATAGGCGACGGAAAGGCTGACTTCCGCGCACTCCTTTGGCTGGGCCGGGGTCAAGAATACGGCCTGCGACACGACGCCCTTCTCGGCCAGGCATTGCGCGATCAGTCCGCCCATGGAATGCCCGATGACCGCAGGCTTGGCACCAGTGTCCTTCTCGATTTTGCGGGCAGCCTCCACCATGGCGGCGACATAATCGTCAAACCCGAGATCCGGCAGGGTCGCGGGCGGATCGTCGAGTGTCCGCTGGTCCGGAAACAGGGTTGGCGCCTCGCAATCCCAGCCTGCAACCTCAAAACCGGGACGCATGCGGTCCCAGGCGTCGCCGCCGCAACCGACGCCATGAATCATCAACAGCGATTTCGGCATTCAGCCCTCCGTCAGCCCTGTGCGATCTTGCCGCCGTGCACAGGTTCGGTCCAGCGTTCAAACCGCTGAGCCACTTCGGAATAGACGAGACGCTTGAACGGAACAACCAGCGCCGGGGTTTCTTCCAGCGGAGCCCAGCGCCAGGCATCGAATTCCGGTGTGTGCCGGTCGAGGCGTACATCGCTGTCAGATCCCTTGAAGCGGAAGGCAAACCATTTCTGGCGCTGTCCGATATATGGTCCCGGCAGACGCTTCTTCAGGTCAGGCGGGAAGTCGTAATACAGCCAGTCCTCGGTCTCCTCGAGCACATCGACCAGCTTTTCGGGAACGCCGATTTCCTCTTCCAGTTCGCGCAGCGCGCCATCACGGGGCGATTCGCCCTTGTCGACGCCGCCCTGCGGCATCTGCCACTGAAAGGCGCCGCGGCCATTGATGCGCCGGCCCACAAAGACGTGCCCCGCCTTCGAAAAGAGGGCGAGCCCGACATTGGGACGATAGCGTTCAGGATCCAGGATGGACGTTTTCACCCGGCAGGGTTTACAGGAGCCTTCGCGGTGCTGCCAGTGCCGTTGCGGTCATCATTGACGAATTCCGCAGGCGTGGTGCCAACCAGAGCAGAAACAGGCGCGAGCAGGATGCCCTTCTGGCCGAGTTCGCTGGTCCAGATCTTTGCCATCTCGATGGTGATCGGGAACGCATAACCCGCCCCCATCGCGGCGCCGGTTGCCTTGGCCCGCGTCTCAAGCTCCAGGAGCTGGAGATTGATGTCATCGGCCGTCAGTTTGGTGTCGATCGGCGCGGATGCCTTGACATAGCGCACGCGTGTCGCATCGGCGACCGTGTCGAAACTTGCCTCTTCAAGGCTGCCATCCTCGACCAGGGCCACGCCCCGGTCGCTCAGCGCCTGCAGTACGGGCCGGACAGCTTCTGCGTCACCCGAGAATTTGGAACCTTGATAGTTGATCACCCCGAAATAGCCCGACGCACGTCCCAGCAAAGTGTTGAGCCGCGCGACATTGACCGACGCATCCTTGCCGGCCAGCAGCGTCTGCGGGTGCATTTTCATGCGCCCATAGTCGAAATTCTCCATCGGCAGCTCGATCAGCACTTCATGTCCCGACGCACGCGCGCGGTCGATCCAGTATTGCAGGCGCTGCGCGTCCGGCGCGAAGGACAGCGTCACTTCGGGCGGGAGTTCCTCGATGGCCGATTTCGTATGCGTGGCATTGATGCCAAGGCCGCCGACCACGAGCGATACAACCGGCTGCTGACCAGGGTTGGCGAAGGGACGTGCATAGGCGTCAGCCGGCGCGCGGCCGTCAGGGGCAATACGCGGCAGGCGCACACCATTGACTGTCTCCGACATGCCCGAGATCGGCGCGGTATCCAGCGACACGATCGCGGTTACCTCGCCATAGGATTCACCAGGCTTGACCAGCTTGCCATTGATCCGCACGCCAACACCGGCAGCGTCAGCCACAGCGTCGTCCGACGGGCCGCCTGTTCCGGTCACCCCGGGTGCGTCAGCATAATCGACGCCAAGGCTCGGTTCGTCGCCGCTTTCAACTTCGGGATAGCCATCATCGCCCAGTGTCGCGATCATGGCCTGATCGGCTCCCTCGGTCTTGAGACGGGTCTTCAGCGTCGGCCTGGCATCGTCCACCACTTCGAACAGCGCGAGCTGCTGGCGCGGACCAGCCGCTGACGGATCACCGGAAAACTGGATGCCTGCACCGAGGGCTCCCGCCAACCCACCAAACACCAGCAGGCTCAAGCCTGCATGGACAATTCCGGTGCGAAGGGGAGACGGCTCAGCGTCCCTCCGATATGGCATGCGGCGACCTCATGTAATCAACAAATAGGATCCTGAAGGACCAAGAATGCGGCAATCTGGTTAACAGACTACAAACACAGCTTAACCTGCGCGGCGGAAAGCACTGGCAGTCACAGTCCCTTCACGCAGCATGTCGACTGCGCGCTCCAGCTGGTAATCCTCACCCTCGTAGCCTTCGGGCGGCTGCTCATCCGGCAAGGTGACTTCATGCCGCTTTTCGCCGTCTTCATTGGCCAGGGCATGCGGCAGGTCCGCTTCCGACCAGCGCTTGATCCTGGCCAGTTCTTCCTCGGTCAACCGCGTCTGGGTGATCTCGATATCGGGATCGATGCCTAGCGCCTGGATCGAACGACCGGATGGCGTGTAATAGCGTGCGGTCGTCAGGCGGATCGCCCCGCGATCGGCGCCAAGCGGGATCACGGTCTGGACCGATCCCTTGCCGAAACTGGTCGTGCCGATAATCGTCGCCCGGCCACGGTCCTTCAGGGCACCGGCCACGATTTCAGATGCGGACGCTGAACCGCCATTGATCAGCACGATGATCGGCACGCCCTTGAACACCTCGCCTGTGCGGGCATTGTAACGCTCGATGTCGGCAGAGCGGCGGCCCTGCGTCGAGACGACTTCGCCGCCCGACAGGAACACGTCGGACACGGAAACGGCCTGGTCCAGCAATCCGCCGCCATTGTTGCGCAGGTCGATGATCAGGCCTTTTGGACGGTTGCCCGTCGCCTTGGAGATGCCTTCGATGCCTTCTTCGAGCAGCAGCGTCGTGCGCTCGTTGAAACTGGAAATCCTGAGATAGCCGATATCGTTTTTCTGCATTTTCCAGGTAACGGATTTCTGCTCGATTACTTCACGTGTCAGCGTCACATCGAACGGGTCTTCTCCGGCACGCAGGATCGTGATGACAATATCCGTTCCCGTTTCGCCGCGCATTTCCTTGACGGCATCATTCAGCGTCTGGCCGATAATCGGCGCGCCGTTGATGGCCGTGATCAGGTCGCCGCTCTGGATGCCGGCGCGGCTGGCAGGCGTATTGTCCATCGGCGATATGACTTTGACGAAACCGTCTTCCATCGTCACTTCGATGCCAAGGCCGCCATATTCGCCGGATGTCTGCACCTGCATCGAACGGAAGTCGTCAGGATTGAGATAACCGGAATGCGGGTCCAGCGAGGTCAGCATGCCATTGATCGCGGATTCCATCGCGGCCTTTTCGTCGACTTCCACGACATAGTCCTGACGGGCGCGGGCGAGGATCTCGGCGAACAGTTCCAGCTGCTGATACGTCACCATCCGCGGATCGGCCGGCTTCTCCTGCGGCCATGCGAAGGCGGAAAATCCAACCGCTGCGCCGCCCAGTACAATCCCGAGCGCGGCGCCTGTCAGCAGTGAACGCATATTCCAATCCTCCATCATCGTGACCTCATTTGCCACTCGATAACCATTGTGCCGGATTCATCACCTTGTCGCCAAGCCTTAATTCCATATTCAGCTGCGGCGCAGGTTCAGCGCGGTCAGGCATCCGCCCGACAGGCTCATTCGCAGAAACTGATTGGCCTTCAGTGACATAGATCCGGCTCATGCCTGTCAGAATAACATGGTATCCGTCGCTTGTGCGCAAAATTAACATTGATCCATAGCTGCGAAATGGCCGTGCGTACTCAACTTTGCCGCCGATCGGCGCCACCACCTGGGCCGCCTGCCGGGTCGCAAACGTGATCCATTCCGTCTTGCCGCCGGTCGGCATCTTGTCACCGAATCCGAAGATCACATCGCCGGCAGCCGGCTGGATCAGCGCGCCGAGGGCCGCCGCGCCCAATGGCCGCGATGCCGGTGCAGGCTGAACCCTCTGTGCCGGCGGTTTCGGACGCGATACCGACGTTGTCGCTGATGCCAGCTTCGGCCTCAGCGCGGGCTTCATGCCCGGCGCCGCCGGGGCATCCGATTCAAGTGCCGCCAGCAGTTCGCGCAGCGTTTCCGCTTTCTGCCCCAGAGTGTCGGCGCGTTGGCGCAGCACGTCGATATCCCCGGCAATATCTTCGAAGCTGCCGCGCTTGACTGCGGCCAGCCGTTCAATCTCCACACGCTTGACCGCAAGCGTTGCTTCGGCTGCCTCCAGCCGCGCCCGCTCCCCCCGGATCTGACGCTCGAGCAGGTTCAGTTCGTCGATTTCCCCGGAAAGGTCATCGGCCCGCGATGCCAGCCGCGGGGTCGTCTGGCTCATCAGGATCGCCCGGCGAACGGCCGTGTTCGCCTTGCCCGGCGAGACGATCAGTGCGGGCGGCCTGCGGCGGTTGGAGGCGGCCAGTGCCGCCAGCAGGTCTTCCAGCGCCTGCCGGTCAACCAGCAGGTCTTCCTGGGCCACCGCCCGGCGTGTGCCGAGATCGATCAGGGCCTTCTCCGAAGCAGCGGCCTGTTCTTCACGGCGCCGGGATTCCATGGCGGCAGAGATCAGCTTGCTGTCGATCTGTCGCAGGTCCATTTCGGTTTCTTCGCCTGCGGCCTGCAGCGCCTCCAGCCGCATGACTGCGGCCTGGCGCTCGGCTTCCAGCGCGTCCAGCTCTTCTCGCGTGAACGTCGCCGGCGCTGCCGCGATCAGGGCAAAGGCGGCACAGGACAAGAGAAGCGGGCGAAGGACGGGGCGCATGACCTGCATACATGCCATGCTTGCATGACCTGGATATTAACCGGGCTCGCGCAGCAGCGGTTCGATCCGGGACAATTCGTCAGAGATCAGCGCACAAATGAGGTGATGGCGCGACACATCGAACGCAGGGTATGCCAGCAGCACGTGCCGGACGATGTCCAGCACCCTCTGGCACCCCTTTGCCACCCCCTCCCCCTCACTCATCCCCAGCCCGTGCACCACCGTATTGCGATAGGCCACCAGATGCTCGATCTGGCGAACCGCCGAACCCGTCATCTCCACGCGCTCGGGCACATTCAGGTACTCGGCCGATCTCGCCCGGCGCAGCAACAGCGCCACAGGGGCAAACCGGTCGGGACTGGACGGATCTTCAACGTCCGCGTCCTGTGCAGTCTCATAGCCGCTCAAGGCCGTCACGAGCGCCCCCTGCAACGCGATCACCATGCCAACGGCGGCCCAGCGCCATCGCGCGCCATCTTCGCGCACGCCAGACAGTTCCCGCTGCACCATGCGCAGCGATTCATGCACGGAATCCAGGCTGGCGGCGATCCGTCCCGCGCGGTTCGGCATGCCTACTGGTCGTCAGTCTCGGGTGCGGCGACCTTGCGGAAATCCCAGTCCGTTGCGGCCGCGAGATAGGTCAGCGCGGCATAGGCTGCGACGTTCTGCCGGAACGCATCAGGCTCGATCTTGTCAAACGTGTCATCCGGCGTGTGATGCAGGTCAAAATAGTCCGTTCCATCCTGGTCCGGCTCCAGAACCGGCACACCGGACGCATGCAGGACCATGATGTCCGGGCCGCCCCTGCCGCCGTTATCCCCCGCGATGATTCCAAGCGGCGCCACCACGCTTTGCATCGCGGCGGCATAATCCAGCGCGCCCTCCCCGAAACCGCTGGTCAGGCGCCAGATCCGGCCGGCACCGAAGTCGCTTTCAGCAGCCAGCACATGCTTGTCCAGCTCCTCGGCGTGCGCCGCAGCATAGGCCCGCCCGCCAAACAGGCCCACTTCCTCCGACCCGTAAAGCACGACCCGGATCGTGCGCCTGGGCTTTTGCGGCAATTGCTGGATCAGGTTGGCCGCCGCCACCACGATCCCGCACCCGGCCGCATCGTCGATTGCGCCAGTGCCCAGGTCCCAACTGTCGAGGTGGCAGCCAATCAGCACGATCTCGCCCTCGCGGCCCGTGCCCTCCACTTCAGCGATCACATTGCCTGATGCCGCCGACTCGGCCGACTTCACCTGAATGTCGAGGTTCACCGTGACCGGTCCGCGCTCCAGCAACCGCGCCAGCTGGTCCGCATCGGGCGGAGACAGCGCAGCCGCCGGCAAGGCGCCAAGTGCGCCCTCGCGCATCATGCCGCCCGTATGGGGCATTCGGTGGGACTGGGTACCTACCGAGCGGATGAGGCACGCGACCGCGCCAGCGGCGGCCGCCGCCTCGGCACATCCCCCCCGCTTGGCCACCGCTGCGCCGTAGCCTGACCCGTCCTGGGTACGCACCATGCGCTCATCAATGAACGCAATCTTGCCGGTTAGGGAATCAGCAGGCGCCGCCTTCAGGTCGGCGAGGCTGGCAAAGCGCACGATCCCGGCCTCGACGCCGCCTTTCGGCGTCGACTTCGATCCGCCCAGCGCAGTTACGAGGAGATTCTGCGGGTTCGGTCCCACAACCGACGCGGATTCGCTTACGCGCTCCCAGTACGGCAGGTTGAAGTCCTCGATATAGGCCTGCTGGAAGTTCAAATCCTTCAGCTTGGTCATGGCCCATTGCCGGGCCCGCCATTCAGCATCCGAACCGGCAAGCCGTGGACCGATCTCGGTCGTCAGACTCTCTGTGAATTCGAGCCCGACATCATCTTTGAGGCCTGCCTCCATCAACGCTTCTGCCTGCGCCCGGATGTCCGGGTCCAGCACATCGGCCTTGTCGGCAGTCGCAGGCATCACGGCGACAAGCGCCGCGAGCGCAATCGGGGTCAGGGGTCTCAACATGGTTTCTTATCTCCGGCTGTCTGTTGCCGGCACGCTAAGCCACCCCGCAGCACCATGGAAGGGTGGCGGCCCGGAAAACCGGTTCATCCAATCCTCACGCGCCTTTGATCCGGCGTGAACGCCACTCATCGGCGGTCTGGCCATAGACATCCCACATCTGGCCCTCGAAAGGCGGCGGGGTCGCCACCTGGCGCAGCACCCGGCTGCCAAGCCGCTCGGCGACGCGGATGGACCCGGCATTCTCCGGCAGGATTGTGTGGATAATCTCGTCCCACCCAAGAATATCGACCACGTAATCCATGCAGGCCGCCGCGCCTTCGGTCGCATAACCTTTACCCCAGGCCGTGCGGGCAAGGCCCCAGCCGATCTCGGTCCCCGGCCAGCCATGCGGACACCAAGGACCCAGCCGCCCGACCCATTGGCCAGTCGCCTTCTCGATCACCGAGAACATGGAAAACCCGGCAATCGTCCAGGCACCCGCTGTCATGCATATCGCCCGCCATGTCAGTTCGGGGCCCTGCACACCGCCGAGGTGGGTCATCACCGCTTCATCGGCATGAAAGGCCACCCACGAGTCAAAATCCTCCGCCCGCGGCGGGCGAAGGATCAGACGGTCCGTTTCGATTGTCGGCCCGATGGCCATGACAGGCTCCTAGGCGAGCGAGCCGTCAATCTCCTTGCAGGCCTGGATAAGGCCCTGCACGGACGCAACGGATTTCGCGAACATGTCCTTTTCGCCATCGTTGAGGTCGAACTCGATGACCTTCTCTGCGCCGCCAGCACCGATCAGCGTCGGCACACCGACATACATGCCATCAAGGCCGTACTCGCCATTGCAATAGGCCGCGACGGGCAGCACGCGCTTCTGGTCCTTGAGATAGGCCTTTGCCATGGAGATTGCGCTCTCGGCAGGAGCATAATAGGCCGACCCGGTTTTCAGAAGCGCCACGATCTCGCCGCCGCCCTTGCGGGTCCGGTCAACAATGCCGTCAAGCTCGGCCTGACTCATCCAACCCTGTTTCACCAGTTCCGGCAGCGGCAAGCCGCCCACGGTCGAGTGGCGCACCATCGGCACCATGTCGTCGCCATGGCCGGCCAGGGTCCAGGCGTGGATATCGGCAACCGACACGCCGGTTTTCTCGCTGAGGAAATAGGCAAAGCGCGAACTGTCCAGCACGCCGGCCATGCCGACCACTTTTTTCGTGTCGAAGCCGGAGAATTTCTGCAGTGCCCAGACCATCGCGTCGAGCGGGTTGGTAATACAGATCACGAAGGCATTCGGGCAGTTGGCCTTCAGGCCCTCGCCGACCGATTTCATGACTTTCAGGTTGATGCCAAGCAGGTCGTCGCGGCTCATGCCGGGCTTGCGGGCGACACCGGCGGTCACGATGCAGACGTCTGCGCCCTTGATCTCGGCATAGTCGTTCGCGCCCTTCAGGCTGACTGACGCATTGTAGACCGGCGTCGACTCGGCGAGGTCCAGCGACTTGCCCTGCGGCAGGCCTTCGGCGATGTCGAACATGACCACATCGCCCAGCTCCTCACGTGCTGCGATATGGGCGAGTGTGCCGCCAATCATGCCGGATCCGATAAGGGCGATTTTCTTGCGGGCCATGGGTCATAAACTCCTGAAAGTGTTGGGGCGTGTTTGGCCGGAGGGTTAGCCGAGACGCCGCAATTTCGCAATGCGCCAAAAAGGAAAGCCCCGCCGGTGAGGGCGGGGCTTTTGTCTGGGTCTGGATGGGCGCTTAGTCGCGGCCGGACATGATCGCCAGCAGGAACTGGAACATGTTCACGAAATCCAGGTACAGGCTGAGCGCGCCATAGGTGGTCGCCACCGCCATCGCGCGGGAATCACCGACGAGCTGGAAATACATATTCTTCAGGCGCTGCGTGTCGAAGGCCGTCAGGCCGGCAAACAACAACAGACCGACAACCGAGATGACCATGTGCATCATGCTCGACTGGAAGATGAACATGTTCAGGATCGACGCCACGATAATGCCGATGACGCCCATGATCAGGAACGTGCCAAAGCCCGACAGGTCGCGCTTGGTCGTATAGCCGTAGAGCGACAGTCCCCCAAAGGCGATCGCCGTCGTCAGGAACGCCTTGGACACAATCAGCATGCCGTCAGGCTGGCGCGCATAGACATAGACAATTGCGCCCATGCCGACGCCGATCAGGGAGACGACCGACCAGTAGACGAGGTTTGCCGCCAGCGGCGACGGGTTCTTCATCACGAAGCTGGACAGGAGCAGGATCGCCAGCGGCGCAAACATGATGACCAGCCCGATAGGCCCGGTCAGCAGCGTCAGCGTCACGCTCTCCGGCACCAGGGCACCGAAGGCGTAAGCGAGTCCCGCAGTCAACAACAGTCCAAGCGCCATCTTGTTGTAAACGCCCAGCATGAAGGTCCGAAGGCCCTCGTTGACGGACGTGTCCATCGAGTCGGCGCCAGTTTTTGGCGTGTAGGCCCGATTGAATTCGTTCATAGGTTTAATACCCTTCTGTTTGCTCGCGCACGTAAAGACGCGCGCACACGAGGGAATATGGTGAAACTGTATCGCGTCTGCAAGGAAAACCGAACACCGTGCCTTGCCCTTTCCATCAGCCTCGACGCCATTCCCGTTCGAATACACCTGCTCGCCATGAGAATATCTGCAGACCAGGCAATCTATACTTATGCATTGCTTTAGCGTCCCTAATCTCTCCAAGTGAACAATCAGTATGCCAGCCAGTTCTGAAAACATTGGCCTTTCGGGTTTTGCATTGACTCATGTTAACCAAGGAGTAATTTCCCGAATCTGGTGCAGTTCCAACGGTTGGGGCACCAGAAAACTTAGGGGATAAGACATGGCAGACGCATCGGCTTACGCCGAAAACATCAAGAAATACGCGAACGGCTACAATCAGGCCGCCGCAGAGAAGATCGTGGGACATCTTGGCATTGCACTTCGCAACCGGGACAGTTCCATGGTTGCATGTTCGGATTCGGGCGAACTGGACCGGGTCCGGGAGCGCTGGTGCCGGGGCAAGCTCGGCCTCGCCCAGAACAAGAACGATCTCGACGCGGCCATCAAGGCTGTCTGCGACAAGTTGCAACCGGAAGGCACAACGAAGTCGCGCGTGACGTTCTATTACCTGCTTGCAGAGCATTTCGGAAAGCTCGGTGATCTCGCCGGCTGATCCGTCGATCCATCGATATTGATATTGGGGACCCGGTCGGGTGGAGGCCGGGTTTTCTTTTGCCCGTAATCCTGTTTCAGATACATGCATGTATCGCCTGTTCGCCGCTCTCCCTGTCGATCCCGTCATCGTGCCGGGCCTCAAGGCCCTGCAGACAGTGCTACCCGGCGCCAGCTGGCGTCCTGAGCGCAATTTCCATATCACGCTGCGCTTCTTCGGCGATCTCAGTCACAGCCAGGCGCGCGATCTCGACGACCTGCTTGGCGAAATTCGGTCACCCGCGCTTGAAATCTGGCTCGAAGGCATCGGCTGGTTCGGCCGGCGCGAACCAAGTTCGGTTTGGGCGAGGGTGCGCCAGACAGACGAGCTGAGCGCCCTGGCGGCTCAGTGTGAGCGCGCCGCCCGGCGCCTCGGCCTGCCGGCGGACCGGCGCAACTTCACGCCGCACGTCACCCTGGCCTACCTTCACGGTACCACGCCTGAAGACGTCACCACGTGGGCTGCGCCGCGCCACGCCTACCGCAGTGATGCGTTCAGGGTGAACAGCTTTCACCTCTATTCCAGCCATAGGGGTGACGGCCCGAGCCGTTATGTGGCCGAAGCCGACTACGTGCTGGGCGAATAAAGCCAGCCCGTCAGCGTTTGACCGCGTAGAGGGCGTCTCCGCGCTCTGATGCCGCAAC
>NZ_LADU01000105.1 GCF_000961795.1 Hyphomonas sp. BRH_c22 | reverse complement strand
ATGACTTGCTCAAGACTTCTATTGGTCCTCGATTCATTGATATCCCACCGCAAAGTGGATTTGAACTCGGTGAATTCGTTCTCACCTCCGGCAATGACACTTGGCAATGCCGTTTGGAGATCCTCAAGGAGTCCCTCAGCTTTACGCAACTGAACAGAGAGTGCACGTGTCAGAACGGCAAAGACCATTCCGATTGCCGCGCCGAGTGCAGCGAAAATGCCATTCATAGCCATGAGATGGTAAACTGGCGCGCCACTCACCCGCTCCCAGGCAAATCGGCCAAAGTCAGAATATTCGGGTGAAAACAGAGCGCCATACTCCATCCACAAGACGAGCGTAATGATGGGGTGAAGAACAATGACCCCTATGATCGCGCCCATGGCGGCATAAAGAAGAAAATGCCGTACAGGACGGTAAAGTCCGATTCCTGAGCGTCCAAGAGCAAGACGGCGTGTCAAACCGATTCCTCTCTCAGGCCGCGAACCGAGTTGATGATGAGGGTGCCAGCCGCACCTGCAACAATCGCCTCGATATCCTTCAATGCACCGATCGCTGCTTTTGCGCCGCTATGGCGCACAAACGCGCAGGCAGCTCTGACTTTTGGGCCCATTGAGCCTGCCGGGAACTCATACGTGTCCAGATCATCAGGCCCCGCTTCTATAATGCGCCGCTGTGAGGGTTGCCCCCAGTCGACATAGACCGCATCGACATCGGTGGCCATGATGAAGAGATCCACTTCAAGTTCGCGGGCCAGCAACGCGCTGGCAAAATCCTTGTCGATGACGGCTTCAACTCCCTTGAGCCGACCATCTTCTCCCCGGATTGTCGGAATCCCCCCTCCACCGGCGCAGATCACAATTGCGCCGCGCTCGAGCATCCATTTGATCGGATTCAGTTCAAGAATTTTCTGAGGTTTGGGTGACGCAACAACACGGCGCCAATCCTGACCATCCGCTTTGATCTGCCATTTTTTTTCGGCCGCAAGACGTTCTGCATCAGCCCTGGCATAGACCGGTCCGACAAATTTGCTCGGCGCGTCAAACGCCGGATCAAGCGCATCGACCTCGATCATGGTGAGCAGTGTCGCGATCTCCTTGTCCCCTTGCAGGCAGTTTCGAAGCTCGCGCTCGATCACGTACCCGATCATGCCCTCGGTCTCGGCGCCGAGAACATCCAAAGGGAAGGCTTCGTCTGGCTTGTAGGCCGCCCCTTGCAGTGCCAGCAATCCGACCTGGGGGCCATTGCCATGCGTAACAATCAGCTCGTGATTCCGAGCCAGGGGGGCAAGCGCGCTTGCTGCAATCTTCACATTGGCGCGCTGGTTTTCGACCGTCAGCGCTTCACCGCGTTTCAACAGGGCGTTTCCGCCAAGGGCAACCAGTATACGCATGGATCAACCGCCGATCGTGGCCACAAGAATGGCCTTGATCGTGTGCAGCCGGTTCTCGGCCTGTTCGAACTGGATTCCCGCGGGCGATTCAAAGACCGCGTCAGTAACTTCCATTTCGGATATCCCGAATTTCTCCAGCATGTCCCGGCCGACGTCGGTTTCTGCATTGTGGAATGCCGGCAGGCAATGCATGAATTTGGTTGTCGTCTTGCCTGTTGCCGCCATCAAGTCGGCATTGACCTGGTAAGGCCTGAGCAATTTGATCCGTTCTTCCCAGACCTCGGCTGGCTCGCCCATCGACACCCAGACATCAGTATTGATGAAGTCACAATCCTTGACGGCTTCGACCGGGTCTTCAGTGATCGTCAGCCGGGCTCCATACCGGGCTGCCAGCTCTTTGGCAGGCTGCAAATAGTCGTCGCTTGGCCAGAGGCTCCTGGGCGAAGCGATGCGGACATCCATACCCATCAGACACCCGGCGATCATGAGGGAATGACCCACATTGCTATGGGCATCGCCGACAAAGGCGTAGGATATATCGCGGAGCGGCTTGTCGGCATGTTCGTGCATCGTCATCAGGTCCGCCAGCATCTGGGTCGGGTGCCATTCATCCGTCAAACCGTTGAATACGGGCACGCCCGCATAGGCGGCAAGTTCTTCGACCTTTTCCTGCCCAAAGCCGCGATATTCGATCGCATCGTACATTCGCCCGAGGACCCGGGCCGTGTCCTTCATTGATTCCTTGTGACCGATATGCGAGCCGGACGGCCCGAGATAAGTAAAGCCCGCTCCCTGGTCCATGGACGCAACTTCGAACGCACACATCGTACGCGTCGAGGCCTTCTCGAAGACCAGACAGATATTCTTGCCTTTCAGGCTTTGGTGTTCGATCCCGGAATACTTCGCGCGTTTCAGGTCGCGCGACAGATCGAGAAGATAGCGCATTGCGCGCTGGTCGAAATCCAGCAGTTTCAGGAAACTGCGTCCGTGAAGATTATAGGCCATTATACGTCCTCATCATGAATATACGGGTGCCAAACGGGCACTTAAAAATCGACCGGATCGCGCCAGACCGGGCAGGTCATACAATGGCCACCGCCGCGGCCTCGCCCGAGTTCGGATCCACGGATCGTGATCACTTCGATACCGGCTTTGCGCAGGAGCGTGTTCGTCGAGGTGTTGCGGTCGTACGCAACAACGACCCCCGGCTCGAGGGCGACGACATTGTTGCCATCGTCCCATTGCTCGCGTTCCTGATTGTAGGCGTCGCCGCCAGTTTGAACGATGTTCAGCTTTTTGAGCCCAAGCGCCTCAGCCGCTAACACAAAAAGGTGACGGCTCTCTTTTGTAACGCATACGTGGTCCGGCTTGTCGCAGGGTTGTAGTGTGTAGCATTGGATCTGGTCGCAAACCTCGACAAAAGCCGTCGCGACATCCCGGTCACAATGGGAAAAGACCGTGTCCAGGTGCATTGCACTACGAGCGCGCGGCATCTGACAGGCGATGACACGGGTCGCGGCCCCGTTTTTAAACAAGGCGCGGGCCACTTGTCCGACCGCCTGCGGACTGGTGCGTTCGCCCATCCCGATGAGGACAGTACCGTTGCCCCATGGCATGACGTCGCCGCCCTCCAGCGTCGCGGGGCCGTGATCGGTATCCGGATCGCCCCACCAGACTTTGAAATCACCATGAGCAAATGCCGGGTGAAATTTGTAGACAGCGGCGACGAGCAGCGTTTCGGGGCGCCGGGCTGGCCAGAACATCGGGTTCAATGTCAGGCCGTTGCCAATCCAGCAACTATTATCGCGCGGGAACTGCGTGTTCGGCAGTGGCGGGATGACAAATCCGTCTGGACCCAGATAGCTGCCGAACATGTCAGTGGCTTTAAACGGCAGGTCATGAACGGCAATTCCGCCTATCAGAAACACCGCCAGTTGATAGGGGGGAAGTTCGCTCAGCCAGGCGCGCAACTCCTCCGGCATGCCGACGCCGACCTGGTCGTCGGTCACCCGCCGGTCGAGGATCCAGTTGCGGGCCTCAGGCATCGCGACAATTTCACTCAAGAGGTCATGAAATTCGTAGACTTCAACCCCGCGATTGGCCATTTTCATGCGAAAGTCGGCATGATCAGTTCTGGCTTCCTGCACCCAGAGAACATCATCATAGAGCAGCGCATCGGCGTTGGCGGGCGTTAGCCGTGAGTGCGCGAGACCTGGTTGACAGGTAATGACTTTGCGTAGCTTGCCGATTTCAGAATGTACACCGAAGCCTGTCATTGGAGGGGTCCTTTCAAAGACACGTTGAATTGCGGTTCTGTATGCGGCGTTGAAGACTGTGCCCGCTCAGTTGATCAGGGTTGCGATCGTCAGAGACCCCATAACCAGGACGACCAGCCCGAGCAGGAGCGGCCACATGAACCGGAGCCAGCGCTGGTAGGGCACACCGCCAATCGCGAGTGCTCCCATGACGACCGCAAAGGTCGGGTTGATGAGGTTCACCAGCCCGTTCGCCGACTGATAGGCGGTCACCACAAGCGAGCGGTCAACGTCCGAGAAATCGGCAAGCGGTGCCATGATTGGCATGCTCAAGACGGCAAGACCCGAGGACGATGGTACCAGGAAGGACAATCCAAGCTCTATCCCGAACATGGTGTTGATGAACCCGATGGGCCCGAGCCCGCTCAAGGCGCCTTCGCCCGCATGCAGGATCGTGTCCGTCATCTTTCCTGCGTCCATGATCACCACGATTCCGCGTGCAATGCCGATTATGAGCGCCACGCCGAGAAGGTCTTTCGCGCCCGCCATGAAGGCGTCGATAAAGCTCTCTTCACCCATCCAGGAGGCGACCCCGACAAGGATAGATGCAGCGATGAACAGGGCCGACATCTTGTCCATCCACCAGCCTTGCGAAGATACGCCCCATATCATGATGGCGAAGGTCGCAGCGAAAATGATCAGGGTCAGGATTTGTGATCGTGAGAGCGGCGCGTCCGGATGATGGCCGTCGCTCTTGAAGCGGGCAGCGATTTCGTTTTTCTTGTCGGCGATGATCGATTTGGAGGGATCTGCTCTCACCTTGACGGCGTAGCGCATCACGTAGGCCGAACAGATCGCCCAGCCTGTTACCAGAATGAAGACCCGCAAGGTCAGCCCGTCTGTAAACGCAATGCCGGCGGCGTTTGAGGCGATAACCGTGGCGAACGGATTGATCGTCGAACCAAGGACGCCGATCCCCGCCCCGAGCAGGATAACGGCAACGGCGACGACGGCATCAAACCGGGCTGCCAGCATGACTGGGATCAGGAGCCCATAGAAGGCGAGCGATTCTTCGGCCATGCCATAGGTCGTACCGCCAACAGCAAAGAAGGCCATAAGGATCGGGATCATCCAGATCTCTCGCCCCTTCAAGGCCGACATGGAGCGTTCGATGGCGTGGTCGATGGCGCCCGTCCGGGTCACAACACCGAGAAATCCGCCGATGATGATTACGAACAGCGCGACATCGATAGCCTGCGCCTCATAGCTGTCTGGATTGTAAAGTCCGCCAATCGGGGCGAGAAAAACCTCGACAATTCCTTGCGGGTTGGCATCGACGGTTTCGTAAGTCCCTGGAATGGGAACCTCTCGGCCCAGTTCCGCATTCTCTGCTCGTTGGTATTGCCCTGCCGGTACGATCCATGTCCCCAGCGCAACGAGGGCAATGAGCGCGAACAGGATTGTGTAGGCAGTTGGAAACTTGAATCCCTTCGATGGGACCGGGGCGTCTGCCGATTCTATTGTGTCTGACATGTTTTGTCCCCTCTCCTAGAATGCAACGGATGCGTAAAGCATGAAGTGAGACCAGGCCTCATCACCGCCCGTAAATTGTTTGGCGCCGTCGCCCGGCACCATCACAGCGGCGGCGGCCGACAGGAACAGGCGATCGGTCGCCTGCCAGTCGAGAAAGATATCAACTTCGTCTCCGAATGCCTCATCGGCCACACCGATCAGGCCAGGTTCATCCAGTGTGAAATTAAGCCAGGAAGCGGTCAGCGACACGGTGTCAGTCAGCGTGGCAGAGCCTTTGACCATATGGGTTTTCTGGTTGGAGTTCCCGAAAATCCAGTTGCCCGTAATCTCACCCTGATACCATTGACCATAGTCGGTAAAACCGTAGGCGAGCGGTACAAATTCTTCATTTTGCGGCGTCGACGGATCATCGCCTGTGACGACGGCGTAGCGATAGGTCAGTGTCGGCTCGAATGGCAAGCTATCGAGCTTGTAGCGGCCTTGAAAGTAGCCGCCCTGACCCTCATAGAAACCGGCGCCTTCCTGCAGGGCGTACTCGCCAGAAAAGGTTAACCGGTCAGAGACGTCAATCGAGGCGCGCACATCATAGGTTTTAAGTTCCTCGGCTGTGTTTGCGGTGACCGCGTCATCAAAATGGGCGACTTCGACATAGGTTGCGCCAATTGAGACGCGCTCGGAGATGTCATACTCGGCATTGACCCCGCCAACATGCGCCTTGATACCGGCGCGGCCCGGATTGTTGCCAAGCCAGAACCCTTCCAGCAGCAGATCTCCCTGCTTCAGGCGGACGAGGCCGCTACTGCGCGATGCCGAACGGGCACCCAGGTAGAAGCCGCCTCGGTCGCCGCCATCACGGCCACCATCCTTGATCAGGAATCCGGTACCAATTTCATAGTCAAAGTCTCCGCCGATGACCTCGAAGAAATCATCCTCGCCAAGTTGTGTTTTCCAGCCGACATAGAGCTTTTCGAGCGTCGCTTTGCCGGGGTTACTGATCCCGGCGGCGAAACCTTCTGCGCTCTCACCGTATGTCTTCGTCCCGACAGCAGACAGGCCGGCTGACAATTCCCCCCCGAATACATTTTTCAAGGTCAGGTATAGCTGCGGCTCAACTGCGATCTCGGCCCACGAGCTGGTGTCGACGCCAATATTGGCTTCGGGCTCACCAAACCAGGGGTTGCTTTGCACGAAAGTAACGGTGGCTGCGTCGAGACCAACATCTATGGCTGCGGCATCACTGTCATAGAGATTGATCTGGGCCATGGCCGGAAGGGCCGCGACGCCGAGTCCGACAATTGCCAGAAGTGCGGCTCTGCAGGCGGGCCCCCGGGGACAATGCGCACGCGCGTGTGAGCAAGGTGCATGCGTGTCGGCCTGGAGGTGTCTCATCAGCGGTGTCTCCAATGCGTAAGGGTCGAAGCCTGCCGCGTATAAGCAGCAACCAGTCTCTAAGGTGATACGGCATGGACGGCACCTTCCCTCACTCATTACACCAGGAACTTACACAGCCGCCATTTTTCAACACCGTTGAAACATTCTAGACTGGTGGGGTTGCTCCGCTCTAAGGTCGAACGATGACCCGGTTACCAGCTCCTGCCTACACGCCTGCACTCGGCCCTCGCGGTTCGATAGAACTTTATGATCGCGTCATCACTCTCCTGACTCGTGAGAAAAAATGGCGGGCCAGCCTGCTCGTTGCTTTGGCGCCGAGGGACGAAGAAACAATCGTCGATATTGGCGCGGGCACCGCGAGCATGGCGTGTATGATCAAGACAACGCAGCCTGGCGTTCGCATGGTCGCAATTGATCCGGACCCCGACATACGGACGATCGCCGAAGCGAAAGCGGTAAGAGCTGGAGCCGCTATCGAATTCGTAACCGCGATGGGCGACGAAAAGCTTGACCACATTGTCCGGCCGGGAAGCGCGGACAAGATTCTGATCAGCCTCGTGCTCCACCAGTGCCCGATCCCGGTGAAAACAAGCATCCTCGCAAACGCTTTTCGCCTCCTCAAACCCGGTGGCAAGCTGCTGATCGCTGATTACGGTCGGCAGCGCTCAATCCTGATGAAGCTCGCATTCAACCTCGTCCGCCTGACCGATGGATATGCCGACACCAGAGCCAACAAGGACGGCCGGCTGCCAGAGTTCATGCGGGGTGCGGGATTTGTTAATGTCAAAGAGCAGAGCATCACGCTTACGCCGACCGGATCAATCTCCATATATTCGGGCACCAAACCGCAGGCTCACTGCTAGCGGACATGTTCGAGCCACGTGCCGATCTTGCAACGCATACGCCTCGACCCACGCCATCACGTTTCAATACAGTGCCGATCCAATACCGAGGGCGGCATTGGTCTTGGCGATGGATTTTTGTGAATCTGTCAAAAGCCCTGTCAGCGCCCTGATCGCATCAATCGTTTCCGGGATGACGATCGCCTGATTGTCGACCATATAGGCATAAAAGAGTTCATTATTCTGAATCGTAACCAGGTCTTCCCAAAGAGCGACTTCGTATAGGTTGTCATTTGGACGTTTCAGGTCGGCCATGAGTTCCTTGACACTGTTTATACCCGTCAGTCCTTCGTCCAGCCTGACCATGGCGATACGCGTCGAAGAGTGAAATGCCGCCAATACCTCCTCTCGGTCGGCGGCGCGCGACAGTTCAACGTTCCAATAATGCAGATGCGCAAGTGTTTCCGGCACCTTGACCGCCATCGTCACAACATCGAAATCCGGATCAACGCTTTGTGCATCCGGGCCTTGATGGCTTGGAATGCGTTGTTCCGGGACAAGCGTGTTCATGATGCCGCTCTGATGGCTTTCCCAGGGATCGGTGGCGCGACGCAAAAGCGTGCCGCGCGCCTTTTTGAGCAAACCTGTCCGTTTCAGCGCGCCCAGCGTTCGAACAATCGACGTCGTGTTGCAGGAGACAACTCGCGTTTCATATCTGCCCACTGCGCTGTCAAAATTCGATTCAGCGACAAATGAATGCCCGGTAAGGGCGTGGGGTTCGCCGCCCTGCACGATGAATCTGAGCCCCCGCTTTCGGTAGAGAGCAACATTCCCGGTTGCAACAAGTTTCGGTGTGCAATCGACGACAATATCTACCTCGTCCAGGAGGTCTTCCAAATGGCCTGAGAGCATCATACCCGCATTGCTCATCGATTTGTGCGCCGTTGAGGTTGCCGCAAAGACCCGGTAGCCTCGCGTGTTTGCGACACGCAGCCGCCAGTCAGCAGCGGTATCGGCGATACCTGCCAGCTGCATATCGTCCTGGAGTGTCACGGCATCGGCAACACGTTTGCCGATGACACCGTAACCGTTTACGGCGACCCGGATTGACTTGTCATGCATTCTCTTGCTCCTTCAGTGACAGATTTCGCTGCGTTGCGACCAGGTTTTGCGGCTCGCCCGCTAGATACGTCTTGATGTTCTCGACTGTGGTTTCGGCAATGCGGGCGATGGCTTCTCGCGTATTGAAAGCGGAGTGAGGCGTCACGATCACATTGGGCATCCGCAATAGAACCTGGTCGGCAACCAGGGTGCGCAGATCATGTCCGTCACAATCAACCGAACAGATCAGCTCTGCCTCTTCGCGAAGCATGGGTTCATCAGGCAGGACGTCAAGTCCGGCGGCAGACACCTTTCCGCTTTTCAACGCCTTGATCAGCTCCTGGGTATCGATCACGTCGCCGCGCGCCGTGTTGATGATTACGACACCGTCCTTCATGCGCATGAAGGCGTCTGCAGACACAAGATGACGGGTCCGGGGTGTGGACGGCACGTGCAGGGATATTATATCGGCGGTCGTCAGGAGGTCGTCAAAACTCAGATAAGAAAAACCCTCGCGCGTCGCAAAATCGAAATCCGGCGCGATGTCAAATGCACGAACGTGCATGCCAAACCCGTGAGCAATGCGGACAACATGCCGCCCGATGGCGCCGGTGCCAACCAGGCCAAGCGTTTTACCAGCAAGATCGAAGCCCGTCAGTCCGGCAGGAGAGAATGGCCCTGAGCGAGCACGCTCTGCCGCCTCGAAAAGTCGATGGCTAAGTGCCAGAAGGAGGACGAAGACATGTTCGGCGACTGTATTGTCGCCATAGACCGGCACATTGCACACAATAATGCCGCGTTCGGCGCACAGGGCGGTGTCAATGTGGTCAAATCCTGTCGATCGCGTCGCGATCAATTTGAGCGCTGGCAGCTGATCCAGAACCGCGCGATCAATCGTCGAATATATGAAGGTGGAAACAATCTCAGCATCAACGAACGCGCCAGCATTTCCGGCGGTCAGAGTTTCATCTGTCAGTCTAATCCTGTTGTCCGGCTGCAGACTGTCAAACGCTGCCGCGTCACGCGGATCGATTTCGAAAAACGTAATTTGCATCACTCTGGTTCATACCCCTCGATGGCCATACTCCGTGCGCAATTGAAGCCGTCCCGCAGCGGTTTGCACCCATTCCTGAGCAGATACGGTCCAGACGATCAGGTGCCTTGCCGGTGTGAGTTCGTTCTTTTGGCTCCAAGTAAAGGCGGTTTTTCTCGACGCCCGAACTCAGAATGTTTCATGATCGACTAATACAGATACGCGGCGGTGGTCCGGCCCACTCAAACGCAGACGAAATTCTTCACAAGGCATGATTGTGCGCAGATGTGATCACCAGCACGCATCGTGGTGGTTTCATACGACCAGAGCAGTTTGCGCATATCAGGACACGTTGATCGATTGCTGGCTTGGCCAAGGGGTGCATGCCATTCAGACGTATCTGACTGTGTGGACAAAGCCCCTTTCATTCCAGATGCGCAAGCAGCCATTGCAGCCGCTGGCCATCTGCCTGCCGATTCAAGCGCGTCGACACGGCATGCTGCGCTTGGCGTTTTCGCAGCCATGTCCATCGCGTTTATCTGGGTCAATTCTCCAGCTGTTGGGACCTACGATTTTATCCATCATACGCCTTTCTCGATTCAACTCGGAGAGGTCGGGCTGTCCAAACCACTTGTCGATTGGATCAATGAGGGCCTGATGGTCTTCTTCTTCTTTGCGATCGGGCTCGAAATCAAACGAGAAGTTTTGGTCGGCGACCTTGCATCGCCGCGCAGGATCGCCCTTCCCGCGATTGGCGCACTGGGCGGTATGCTCGCCCCTGCTGCAATCTATCTGATGTTCAATGCGGGCAACCCGGACACCGAACATGGCTGGGCGGTACCGGTCGCGACCGATATTGTACTCGCACTCGCCGTCTTGTCGGTACTTGGTGCCCGCGTTCCGGCCAGTCTGAAAGTCTTCCTGATGGCGCTCGCCGTATTCGATGATTTCGGAACGCTGGCTGTCATCGCGCTCTTCTATACTGAGGGGGTGAGCCTCGTCTCGCTGACTATGGCTGGTTTCGGCCTTGCCGTCCTGATCGGGCTCAACCGAATGCGCATTTCAAATATGACGCCCTATGTCCTGATAGGCATATTTGTGTGGGTTGCGGTTCTGGAATCAGGCGTGCATGCGACCATTGCCGGTGTCCTCGTGGCCTGGACCATTCCGCTGACTATCAATGGGCGCCCTGTTCTAACGGTTATCGAAGCGGGTATGAAGCCATGGGTCGCTTATGGGGTTGTGCCGATCTTCGCCTTTTTCAACTCCGGCATTCATCTGGCGGGCATCACACCATCCTCCCTGCTCGGACCAGCCAGCCTTGGCGCCGGGCTCGGCCTCTTCCTTGGCAAACCGCTCGGTGTATTTGGCGCGGCCGGACTGGCTGTCTGGAGCGGGTTAGGCAGATTACCGCTCGGCGTCAGCTGGCTTCACTTGCTCGGCGCATCCTTTCTGGCGGGGGTTGGGTTTACAATCAGCCTGTTCGTGGCGGCGCTTGCATTCGATAGTCCGACCGCTTTGCAAGCGGTCACTTTGAGTGTGATCATCGGGTCCACGCTTTCGGCGGTGACCGGTCTCGGCCTGCTTGCTGCCGCCAGACAAAGGCTCCAGCCACTCAGACCCGATGAGACATTCGCTCCATGATAATGTTGCTGGCGCGCCTTCACTGACCAACTGCCGAGATGCCGATCGTGTTGCCACCTAATTGGCGCCCCCACCGATGAAGACCGGACACGGCTGAGCAAAATGCGTGATGCAGCCCAGGTCGCCATCGTCACGCTCCGTCCCAATCGATGAACCCATATTTCTCCCGGCAGGATCTCGCATGGATGAAGTCGCCGGAGATGAAATCGACCACACAATCATCTGATATATCTGAAACGCTTACAAGCCAGGATACGCCGACCTGCCGGCTGGGATAGAAACGATATCCGAATACTGGGCGTAACCCCGCAAGGGTTGATTGGGCGGCGTCGCATCCGACTTGGCACGCTCACTCCGAGGGTGCGAACGGCTGCGATCCCAGCCTCGTGAGTGAGTCTAGAATGGGTCTCGCAATGTCGCGGAAGCGCCTGCGGGCTGGACGTCTTGTTTCGTTTAGCTGCAAAAAACTGAAACGTGTAATGCGCGGCCAAGGTCTGCGTCTGTTCGTCTTGCAGTCCTATTGGCTGCGATGTGGCTCGGACGGCGAACCACATCACAATACAGGAAAGTTTAAGATGAACTCTCACCAAAGTCCCCGCCGGCAAACTTCCGATGGCTCAAGCCACTCCTCCCACACTTTACCCAAGGTCTTGACCTGCGTCATATCCAGCCTTGGGATTGGCCTGTTTGGCGTGGGACTAGGTGCAATCGTGGCACCTTATATCGCAGAAACCGCTGCGCTGATTGCCCTTCTCGGACTGACGGTTCACCTTGTCGCCTTGATCCGCAGCGTTCGCCACAGACGCCCAGGCATATCCGATCAGCAACTTTGGCTCACAGCAATCTATCTAAGCTGCTGGACCATACTGATCGTGCTCACTTTACGCCTGTTTAAGGTTTGGTTTTGATGGATCCGGGGCAATTGATACCTCATTGACGGAATACGGAGCGGCCATGACGAGGCGTTCAAAGTTGACGAGAAAGAGTGATTGCGCGCGTCTTTCGCTGAATGTCGCGTCTGCTTGCGGGCGGCAAAGTCCAAAAAGCGCAAGGGGATTGGTTTGAGCCAGGATATCAGGGACCGACAATATCAGGCGGATTTGACGGTAATATCGTGCAGAATATCGCCGGCATGCGCAAAGTGATCGGCCGCATTTGAGAGGTGGCGATA
>NZ_LADU01000083.1 GCF_000961795.1 Hyphomonas sp. BRH_c22 | reverse complement strand
GGCGCGCGCATGACTTCGCCTTCAGCGGAGATGTCGAGCGTCGTCTCGGGCTGGATCGAATTGTGATTCATCGCGGGGTGCTCCATCTGCGCCATCGAGGCCGTCTTCGCCGTCGTCGGCATTTGCGCACAGGCGGCTGGCGCCAGCGCAAGCATGCAGGCACCCACCGCAACGATCAGTGATTTTTGTTTCAACATGTTCAAAAGATCCATTTCGGTTAAAAGCCTTGTGTCCCAAAGGATTAAGGCACCAAGACGGCAAAGGTTGCACGCTGAATGAAATTTTGCTGTCCGGCTCAGGCCGGATCGAAGCCGTTCGGGTTCCGGCTCTGCCAGGCCCACTGGTCGCGGCACATATCGTCCAGACCATGCTCGGCCCGCCAGCCGAGAAGGCTTTCGGCCTGGCGCGGATCGGCCCAGAAGGCGGCGATGTCACCACTGCGCCGCGGCGCAATATTGATCGCCACCTTGCGTCCGCTGGCCGTTTCGAATGCCTGAACCAGTTCCAGCACCGATGTGCCATGCCCTGTGCCGAGGTTCACGGTGACTGGACCCGGCTCGCGCTCAAACCGCTCCAGCGCCAGCACATGGGCACGCGCCAGGTCGACCACGTGAAGATAATCGCGCACGCCTGTGCCGTCGGGCGTATCATAGTCATTACCGAACACGTTCAGCATGGGCCGGCGGCCGACGGCCACCTGCGCCACATAGGGCATCAGATTGTTGGGCACGCCGTGCGGGTCCTCGCCGATCTCGCCGCTGGCATGTGCGCCAATCGGATTGAAATAGCGCAGGATCGCCACGTCCGTCATGCCACCGGACGCCACAAGGTCATTCAGCATCTGCTCGACTGCCAGCTTGGTCTGGCCATATGGACTGGTCGGGCTCAGCGGGTGGTCTTCGGTATAGGGCAGGAAGACCGGTTCGCCATAGACCGTTGCGCTGGAGCTGAACACGAAACGCTTTGTACCTGCTTCCAGCATGGCCGTCAGGAGGCTGTGCGAGCCCATCACATTGGCGCTGTAATAGTCGAGCGGCCGGGCGACGGACTCACCCACCGCTTTCAGGCCGGCAAAATGGATCACCGATTCGCATTCATGCTTTGCCAGGATTTCGGTGATTCGCGCCGTATCGCGTATGTCGGCTTCATAAGAGGGCAGGTCATGATTGGTCAGGCGCCGCACCCGGTCGAGCGAAGCCGGGCTGCTATTGACGAAACTGTCCACGACAATGGGCGAATAGCCGCGCGACAGCAGTTCCACGCATGTATGCGTACCGATATAGCCTGCCCCACCCGTCACCAGTACATGCTTCATGAACTCATCCTTGCAGACGCCAATTGTCGATACAATACGCTTTCAGCCACGTCTGGCGCTTCACTAGCTGTATCCCCCGCTTCAATGCAAATTCATGACCAGAACGCGTGAAATGCGCCATTGCCACAGGGGGTTGGCATGCGTAAACGGGAGGGTCAGTGGGCCTGTAGCTCAGTTGGTTAGAGCGGACCGCTCATAACGGTTTGGTCGCAGGTTCGAGTCCTGCCGGGCCCACTGGACATGCGGGGCCTCAGCCCATCACCCGGATCTCTTCCTCGAAATAGGCAATCGTCGGCTTCAGGCCGTCATCAAGCCTGACCGTCGGTTCCCAGCCGAGCTTGTCACGGGCCAGCGTGATGTCGGGCTGGCGCTGTCTTGGGTCATCCTGCGGCAAGGGGCGATGGACCAGTTTCGACTTAGACCCCGTCAGGTCGATCACCCGCTCGGCCAGCTGGCGGATGGTGAACTCGCCCGGATTGCCGATATTCACCGGTCCGGTAAATTCAGGACCCGTCCCCATCAGCGATACCAGTCCCGTCACGAGATCGGACACATAGCAGAAGCTGCGCGTCTGGTTGCCATCGCCGTAAAGCGTGATGTCTTCGCCTTTCAGGGCCTGCACGATGAAGTTTGATACAACCCGTCCGTCATTCGGATGCATGCGCGGGCCATAGGTGTTGAATATACGCGCCACCTTGATTTCGACCTTGTGCTGGCGGTGATAGTCGAAAAACAGGGTCTCGGCGCACCGCTTGCCTTCGTCGTAACAGCTGCGCGGACCGATCGGGTTCACATTGCCCCAGTAGTCCTCGGTCTGCGGGTGGATCACCGGATCGCCATACACTTCCGACGTTGACGCCTGCAGGATGCGCGCGCGGGTGCGCTTGGCGAGACCCAGCATGTTGATGGCCCCGTGCACACTGGTCTTGGTCGTCTGGACAGGGTCGAACTGGTAATGGATCGGGCTTGCCGGGCAGGCGAGATTATAGATCTGGTCAACTTCCACAAAGAGCGGGAACGTCACGTCATGACGCATCACCTCGAATTTCGGATTGTCGAGCAGGTGGGCGACATTCGTCCGCCGGCCGGTGAAGAAATTGTCGACACAGAGGACTTCGGCCCCGGTCTCGAGCAGGCGCTCGCACAGGAATGAACCGATGAAACCAGCGCCGCCGGTGACGAGAATACGAGGGACATAATGCATTATGTCGACGTGCGGGCTTTTTCCGAAGGGGTCAATAGGCCGGCTTTTCGCTTCTCGAAATAGGCCAGCGTGCCCCGGTTGAGGACCTCATCACCCGGCGCAACCTGGTGGGCTTCGTAATCGGGCTTTCCCCTGACCTCGGCATAGACGTTTCCGAAGTCCTTGTAGCAGGCCTCCAGCAAGGCTTCGAAACTGTCGATCACGAAATAGGTCTGCTGGAAATCATCAATGATGTATTTTGTCCGCATGATACGCTGCAGGTCGAACCCGATCCGGTTCGGGCTTTCACCTTCCAGAGCGAACACGGTCTCGTTCGGGCTGGACAGGATGCCGGCCCCGTAAATGCGCAAGGCCCCGCCTTCGCGAATCAGGCCGAATTCAACCGTGTACCAGTACAGGCGCGCCAGGTTGTGCAGCTGACCCAGATCCATCGCCCGCTGCCCGCCCTTGCCATAGGCTTCCATGAAGTCGGCAAAGATAGGATTGGCCAGCATCGGCACATGGCCGAATATGTCGTGAAAGATATCCGGTTCCTGCAAATAGTCGAATTCTGCCTCAGGCCGGATGAAGGCGCCTGCCGGGAACCGCCGGTTGGCGAGGTGATTGAAGAACACGTCATCCGGCACCAGCTCTGCAACCGGCACGATGCGCCATCCCGTCAGCGGCTCCAGCCGGTCTGACAGCTGGGCCATGTCGGGAATGCCGGATGCAGACAGCTCCAGCGCCGTCATTGCATCAAGGACCGCCTGGCATGCCCGGCCACGTGTCACCTCGCGCTGGCGGCGGAACAGCCTGTCCCACCGGTCATGCTCGGCCGCTGTATAGGAGCCCCAGTCCTGGTCGATCGTGAAATCCGCCGCGCGAGGCGCAGTCGCATAACGATTCTTCGGGGGCGTTTGTGTGCTGTTGTTCATGGGCCGCTTCCGCAAACTGGCTCTGGCGCAACGGGAATCTCGCCAGAAACGCAATTATGCGCTCTTTCCGCAGTGGATTGAACCATCCAGCCGCAAAAAAAGTTTCATTTGTTACTAAATTCTCCGTTCACCCTGTGCCGATACCTGTTGCATTGCGCCACACTGAGGCCCTATGCCCCTATCGGGGACTATAGGTGGAGATTCAACTGACTACGCAGGCTCCGACCTTTTCCGTCATCATCGTCAACTATAATGGCGGTCCCTTTGTGCAGGGCGCGCTGACCTCTCTGGCAGCGCAGACACGACGTGATTTCGAGGTCATCCTCGTCGACAATGCCTCTTCTGACGGCTCGATTGATAATCTGGACACGAGCGGCCTGCCCGCCTTCACCCTGATGGCCGAAACTGAGAATCACGGGTTTGCCCGCGGCAACAATCTCGGCGCGGCCCGTGCCGGCGGAACCTGGCTCGCCCTGTTGAACCCCGATGCTGCAGCACGGCCTGACTGGCTGCAGAAAATCGCCGAAGGGCAGCAACGCCATCCTGGCACGCGCATGTTCGCCTCGGCCCAGTTCGACCTGATGGATCCATCGCGACTTGACGGCGTTGGCGATGCCTATCTGATCCTCGGCATTCCGTGGCGTGGCGGCTTTGGACGCCCGGCATCCGAGTTGCCCGGCGAAGGGGAATGCTTCAGTCCATGCGGGGCGGGAGCCGTGTTCGACAGGCAGCTGTTCCTCGCACATGGCGGGTTCGACGAGTCATTCTTTTGCTTCTGCGAGGACGTCGATCTCGGCTTCCGGCTGCGGCTGGCGGGCGAGACCTGTGTGTTCCTTCCAGAGGCCGTCATCCATCATGTCGGCGGCGGCCTGTCAGGACGTGTCAGCGACTTTGCCACCTATCATGGCGCCCGCAACCGGGTGTGGACCTATGCCAAGAACATGCCTGCCCCGCTGTTCTGGCTGACGCTGCCCGGCCATGTATTGCTATCGGCCTATATCCTGGTGCGCGGCGTGATGACCGGCCGCGTACGGCAGACCTGGCTAGGCATGCGGGATGGCGTACGCGGCCTGTCGGCGTTGCAATTGCGCCAAAAAAACAGTCCGCCGCGCACTGTATCACTCTGGGCGCTTGCCCGCGCCATGGCGTGGAATCCCTTGCGCATGAGTCAGCGAAAGGCACACGTACGCGAATTCAGGAAGCACTGACGCTCAGCCCCAGTGGGTTAGCAACCCGCTGAGATAGGTGCCATATTCGTTGCGATATTCAGATGCCAGCTTTTCGAGGTGGGCATCATCGATGAAGCCCATGCGCCACGCCACTTCTTCAGGACAGGCAATCTTCATTCCCTGGCGTTTTTCCACCGTCTGCACGAATTGCGAAGCCTGGATAAGGCCGTCAAACGTGCCCGCATCGAGCCAGGCCGTTCCTCGCGCGAGGCGATGGACTTTCAGGTCCCCGCGCTCGAGGTAGGCTTCGTTGACCGTCGTGATCTCAAGCTCACCACGTGCCGATGGCTTGACCTCCCGGGCAATATCGACAACGTCCTTGTCGTAGAAATAGAGCCCTGTGACAGCCCAGTTGCTCTTCGGGTCCTTCGGCTTTTCTTCAATCGACAGCGCCTTGCCATCATCATCAATCTCGACAATGCCGAATTCGGCTGGATTGTTAACCTGACAGGCAAACACTTCAGCGCCGCTCGTAATCTGGCCAGCCTTGGTCAGTTCGTTGCCAAGACCCGAGCCGTAGAACATGTTGTCGCCAAGCGCGAGCGCACTAGGCTGGCCAGCCACAAAATCAGACCCGATGAGGAAGGCTTCGGCCAGCCCGCGCGGCTCAGGCTGTTGGGCATAGGCGAAATTCATGCCCCACGCACTTCCGTCACCGAGCAGCTGCCGATAGGTCGGCAGCGCGTCGGGCATGGAGATGATCAGGATGTCACGGATCCCCGCCAGCATCAGCGTGGTGACGGGATGATAGATCATTGGCTTGTCATAGACAGGCAGCAATTGTTTCGAGACGCCGCGTGTAATCGGGTGCAGCCGGGTGCCCTTGCCGCCTGCCAGGATTATACCCTTCATGAATTCCAACCTCTTGTTCCGATGAGTTCTTTCACACAGGTCCGCGTACTGCCCTGCCACGCAGGCAATGTCACCCCGAATGCTGCAGACAGGCGGCTGCAATCAAGACGGGAATTAGCAGGGCGCTTGACCGGCGTCGGGTAGTCTGCAGACGTGATCCGTCTCACACGTGCCGTGGGCCCGCCTAGCGCGTCGCTGGCTTCGAAAATGAACGCAGCGAAATCAGCCCAGCTCGCCTCACCAGCGCCCGTCATGTGATAGACGCCCGGCGTCCAGTTTTGGTCATCGGCGATTCTCCGGGCGACGGCGACCAGTCCCAAAGCGATGTCATCCGCGCTGGTCGGATTGCCGACCTGATCGTCCACAACGCCAAGTTCTTCCCGGCCGTCCGCCACCCGCAGCATGGTTTTCAGGAAGTTCTTCCCGACCGGGCTGTAAACCCATGCCGTCCGCAGGATGACATGTGCTGCATTCGCAGCCGCGACCTCCTGTTCGCCAGCGAGCTTGGAGGCACCATACACGCCGAGCGGCGCGACCGGGTCAATTTCCTCATAGGGTGACTTCTTCGTTCCGTCGAAAACATAGTCCGTCGAAAGGTGGAGGATCGGGATACGACGTGCCGCTGCGGCTCTCGCCAGATTGGCGGCCCCATCGCGATTTACGGCGAACGCCGCGGCAGAGTCGGACTCGGCTTGGTCAACCGCTGTATATGCAGCCGCATTGACGATCATATCCGGCGCCACCGAATCGACTGCAGCTTCAACCATCGCCGCATCACAAATGTCCAGTTCTGGCCGCCCCATTGTTGAGATCGCGACATCCGACGTCGCCGGCAGGTTGGCCAGTGCCTGCGCAACTTGTCCAGCGCGTCCGGCAACGAGAATATTCAGGATATCACGCATGTTCGGTTTTTCCGGCTTCAGACCGATTGCCAGATCACGCTTTGACGGCCGCTTCAAGGCCGAGCCGTTCGCCTGAATAGACCGACTTCCTCAGTGGCTGCCACCAGTCAGGATTGTCGAGATACCACGAAACGGTCTTTCGAAGACCGGTTTCAAATGTTTCCTGGGCTTGCCAGCCAAGCTCGGTTTCGAGCTTCGTGGCGTCGATAGCATAACGCTGGTCATGCCCGGGCCGATCGGCCACGAACGTGATCAGGTCGCGTCTCGGCATAGCGGTCGGACGCAAGGCATCCAGCGTGTCGCAGATCGCCTCGACGACCTGAAGGTTCGTCCGCTCGTTCCGGCCGCCGACATTATACGTTTGCCCAACGCGCCCTGTCGTCGCGATCAGGGACAGCGCACGGGCATGGTCGTCAACATAGAGCCAGTCGCGCACATTCGCACCGGTTCCGTACACCGGCAGTGGCTTCCCTTCTAGCGCATTGAGAATGACCAGCGGGATCAGTTTCTCGGGAAAATGGTAAGGGCCGTAATTGTTAGAACAGTTCGACACGACAACGGGCAAACCGTAGGTGCGGTGCCAGGCATGGGCCAGATGGTCAGACGCGGCCTTTGATGCGGAATAGGGCGAAGACGGGTCATAAGGCGTGGTTTCCCGAAACAGGCCGTCGTCGCCGAGGGAGCCATACACCTCGTCTGTCGATACATGCAGGAACCGGAACGTGTCCTTCGCCTCTCCCTGCAAGGACGCCCAGTAGGCCCGCGCCGCCTCCAGCATGCTGTAGGTCCCGATGACATTGGTCTCGATGAAATCGCGCGGCCCGGATATCGACCGGTCGACATGACTTTCGGCTGCCAAGTGCAGAATTTGCTGCGGTGTTTCGCGCGCTACGATCTCTTGCATCGCCGCCTGATTGCAGATGTCCTCGACGATCAACCGGCAACCCCCGGTTGCCTCGGCCGGGGTGATGTTGGCCCGGTTGGCCGCATAGGTCATTTTATCGACGACAACGACTTCCGCGCCCTGCTCTAACACCAGATTCCGCACCAAAGCCGACCCGATAAACCCAGCGCCGCCTGTAACGATGAACTTCATTCAATCTCCGAAATCGCTTTTGCGTACCGAGCGTCCGAATGCTTATTCGGAGGCAATCTTACTAGTTATAGAAACACCACCCAGCAATCAACGACACAGCCTGCATACGCAGTACTCCGCGCAACCACGGTTTCATCTGCTCAATTTACCCCATGACCAAACGCATTAGCCGCATCTAGACGTTTAGTCCCGGGAAGTACTGGGCTGGATTGAGCTTGAAGCGGTTGGGTTGGTCTGTCCAGTGCTGGGTGACGAACTCGAGCGGGGTGAGCCCCTTGAGGGTCTTCAGCCGCCTCGCGAAGTTGTAGGCGTCGACGAAGGCGGCAAGGTAAGCTCTCAGACTGTCGTGGCTTTCATAGTGATAGCGACGGACGGTGTCGTCCTTCAGGGTGCAGTTCATGCGTTCGACCTGGCCATTGGTCCAGGGGTGGTTGGGCTTTGTCAGGCGGTGCTCGATGCCATGCACGCTGCACGTCCGGTCAAACGGAAGGCCGCGCCAGCGGGCGGTCGGCTTCTCCCGGTTCCTAGGCAGCTCGGCGAACTGTATGCCATTGTCAGTCAGGACGGTATGGATCGCATAGGGCATCGCTTCGACGAGATCGTTGAGGAAAGCGACAGCCGTCTTTGTGTTGGCGCGCTCACGCAGTTGGACGAAGGCGGCCTTCGAGGTCCGGCGACGGCCACGAACATGAAGAGCTTGCCTTCTTTGGTGCGCACCTCGGCAATGTCGATATGGAAATAGCCGATGGGATAGGCCTTAAACACCTTCTTTGGCTTGCCGCCTTCGGTGTCCGGCAGGCGCGAAATGCCATGACGCCGGACCATCTCGGCTCGACTATGGGGCGTGGTTCGGGCATTCTCATGGATGTCCATTCGGTATCCTTTCGTAGAGTTGACGTCTCACAACATCAATCTCCCCGATCAGGCCCGAATGGACAAACTATTGAAAGATCACACCTAGTCGGTGCATCGCCTAATAGCCGTTCTTTTTGCGCCCCTTCCGCCAGCTTCTCCCTGCGTTTCACGCATCGTTGCATCGCCGAGGCCTCAGGGTCGAAACATGTTATGTCCGGCAAAACTTGGGCAACTCAACCAGAGATTTTTTCAATCCTGAAATATAGGCGAACTTGGCAGGTAGTGACAAATTTATAGCCGTTTTCCGTCCAATCCAGATAACTCTCCTTTGCCCTTGCTTTTGCTCAATCGGATCGCCTACACCCTCTGGAGGTTCACAGGGTCGGTCAAAATTTTTTATCAGTCAGGATCGAAGCGCTCCGGTGAGAATCAAGGGGCGAAACGTCGTTTAACGATGAGTTCGAGAAGGGGAAACAATGCAGCCTAGGAAATTTGCCTTCAGCTGTGTCGTCGACGAGCATACAAAATTCCTCGTTCAGTTGAATGTTTGGCTGGCAACTCTGACTGAGAATGCCGGGGTCAAACCAGCCGACATATTCGTGCATATTGTCTATGATGACCCGAGACTGAGCGATCGGCTGGAAACTCTCGGTGTCAATTGCATCGCTGTCCCGAAATTCGGTGACCAGAAATACTGCAACAAGATTTCCCAACTCGATACCGAGGCGCTCAGGGAGTATGACTATGTCGTCCTGTGCGATGCCGACCTCGCTTTTATCGAAGATCCGAGACCCCACATTCCCGAACTGAAATGGGCGGTTGCTGGCTGTCCAGTCGACTTCCCCAACCCGTCTTGGGACACGATCCGCACGGTTGCAGAGGATCTCGGCATAAAGAACGTATCTTTCTCGGCACAGACGATTGAGGGCTTCCCGACGCTGTCTTCCAACCTAAATGGCGGTCTCTATGTACTTCCTGGGAACATGATTGCGCAGTTCAGGTCCGAATGGCGTCGCCTAGCGCTCGAGATGCTTGCTAATGAGGCCTGCATGAAGCGGCTCGGAGAGTCGCATGAAAAGCATGTCGACCAGCTTTCGTTTGCATTCTCATGCATGAGTTTGGGCACGACCGTCACTCACCTTCCGCGGTCAATGAATTTCCCGCTGCATCTAAATAGGGGCCTGTATGAGACAATAAGCTTGGCCTCACAACCCGTGATATGCCATGTACATGATCAATATGACTGGCGCGGACATGTCTTGACGCCGGACGGCATGCCGTTTCCAGAGGTAATTGTTCGCGCGAACGCTCCGATGGCGCACCCCCTTCTCTTCAATGACGCGGAAAAAGCACCAAAGGGGAAGGCGCGCCGCAAGATCAGCAGACCCTCGGTACTCGGCACCCCCAAAGCGGTCGTCATTACAGGCTTTCATCGATCCGGCACATCGCTGATTGGAGGTGCCATGCGGGCCCTCGGCATGTGGTTCGACGATGAGCACCTTATCCCGGGCGATGATGACAACCCAAAAGGCTATTTTGAAGATGCGCGAGTTGTTCAGCTTAATGGCCGCCTCCTTGAAACCCTTAACCAACACTGGGCCACACCGGCATTTGACATCATCAATCCGCAACACACGCGAAAACTGATGGATGAGTACGTCGCCGCCTGTGATATTCTCAAGAATTTCAACGCGCACTCGAACGCCTGGGTCATCAAGGATCCGCGAATTTCCCTTACGCTGCCAGTTTGGCGCGACGCCCTTCGTCTAGTCGAACCAACTCGGGAATTCTACCAGATCACATTGCTGAGGGACCCGATGGCCTGCGCCGTGAGCCAGCAGAAACGGAACAGCCGCGAACCTGGCTACCGCAACGATCTTCTGCACATTACCGGGGCGGACCTTGATGAAACCCTAATGAGCTGGATCACCCACAACATCTCCATTCTTGAAGTGGCCGCTTTGGACGGAGCTGATAGAGTTTCACCCTTCGTCGTGCCGTTCTCCGAAGTCCTGTCGGATCCCGCAGGTACGCTCGATGCGATGGCATGCCACCTGAACTGCAAGCTCGCCAAACTCGAAGTCGAAAAATACGTCGAGAGCTTCGTTGACCCCACGCTGAACCGATCGGACAAGATAATCGCGCCTGAAAGCGCTGAGACTTTCTGGGCTATTCAGGCAAACAAGCTTTACGAACTGCTTCTCGCGCACAAGCTGAAGGCGATCAGCCGCGCCGACGCGAAGGTAATTCTTAAGGAGCTGCACAACGTCCGCACCGTCCTTTTGGCCATGACGCCCCTGTCGTCTCTCATGGGGAAAAGCTTCCGCGTTTGGAAGCACCAGAATGTGCAAAACCGGCATCTTACGGATCGTATCAAGCAACTTGAACCCCGGGCGGCAAGCGGAGACACGGCACGACTCGCAATGACCCGACTGGCTCGCGAGGCAGAAGAGGCCCGCGAAGCAGCGCGTGTTATGCGCTCAAAGGTGCAATATACGGAAAAAGTGATGGCCGGCCTAGTTCGAAAGCTTGAAAGCCTTCGCTCATCGGAAGAGACTTTAACTGCCTTCAGGGAGGTCTTCGGCCCCGAATTCGATCCGCGCGCCTTCACCGCACCAGGAGGTTACCGTGTTATTGAGTGGGCGGAGATGAAGCGCGCCCTCTCGAATGAGGTGGCTGACCTGAAAGTTGAATTAGTCGGACTGAAACCATCGGATCACGCCTCCGTGAGTCCGTTGGCAGAAGAAACACAACGACACATCGAGAATACGGTCAAGGCAGTGAAGAGAAGCGCCCGGTACAGAGTTGGCAATGCGATTGTCAACGCTATCCAGGTGCCGGCACGCATTCTCGGCATCGAACCGGTTCTTCGGCAGTTGTTGCGTTCATCCAGAACGCACTAGGTAAGGAGTAGCGCAGTTGAAGGCGAACCCAATTATCGATTTTGTTATTCCGAATCGCAACAACGCTGCGTATATCGGGGAATGCCTGCAATCAATCAGGATGCAGACATATACAAATTGGCGGTGTATCATTGTCGATGACAATTCCTCCGACAATTCCGTTGAGCTTATCGAAAAACTGATCGAAGGTGATCAGCGGTTTCTGCTGATCACCCTCAGTGAGCAGGCAGGCGTATCCAAGGCGCGCAATCTGGGAATCGATGCCGCTCATGGCGACTATATCTCATTTGCTGATTCCGACGACATTTTGCTCCCCGAATATCTGGAAGTTCTCGTTGGCGAAGCGATAAGGTCCGGTTCAGACTATACGCGTTGTCGGCACTGGCTCTTCAGGGAAAATGGCGATTTGGAGCCCAATGTTAAGGATGACACCTGGTCTGCACCAGTGCACAACGTGCGCTTTCGTGATCATGCTTCAGCGGTTTTCTACTTCTCCTCATGGGCCACATTGATAAAACGGTCTGTGCTTGCAGGCGATGTCCGATACCCCGAAAATGTTGCATTAGGTGAAGATCGGATCTTCAATCAACGTGCCATGCTGCACGGTGATAAGATAAGCCAGATTTCTGCTCGCTTATACAAATGGCGGCGTCTGGGCGAAGACAGCGGTCAGGCGACTCATCATTTGCTGAAATCATTCGAACCCATTCGAATTTCGATCATTGAGTGGGTTGGCCAGGTCGACTCGCTCGATGAGACGTTCGCAGATCACAAAATGTTCGTGCATACGTCCGCATTTTTCGAACTATGGTGGCATGTCTGGCGGCTTCGGAACCAGCTCTTTGACGGGGCGCCCCACGCATCGTGGACAGACGTCGAGAAGACAATGCGCGCGATTGACCTCGACCTAGTCGACATAACACAAGTGAACGCGAAAGCGCACCACCAATTCATGCAGACCGGCTATGAATTGGTCATGCGTAACCTGGACTTGCCCATCAGGGCGCTTGTTAGGCGATTCGTGGAGCAGGTCGGCACAGCATCCAGACAATCGGCGCACCAACCGGCACCGAATGCGGACGACAATACGCACCCCCTCAGCCAATACCTCGCGGAGTACGCGTCGCTTCAGGGCGAAGAGTTCATTTCGTCGCTGGTCCGCCAAAGATGGTACTTCCATCAGGCAGATCTGGTTCAAGCTTCTCTCGTGCGAAGGTCGGGAATGTTCGACAAGAACTTTTACAAGAAGCAGGTTGGAGATACCGGCGACCTGGACCCGGCCCTCCACTTTGTTCGATACGGCGCCGTCGCCCTGATCAATCCTCAGGCAAAGTTCGATATCAGGGACTATTATAAGCGCTTCCCCGAGCTCTGGGCGTCCGGAATGAACCCAGTAGTTCACAGACTTTTGGTAACCGGCGGCTGACATGAAATATATCTTCACAACTGCAGCACGGAATTTTCTTCCATGCGCCAAGACGCTTCTGAAATCCGTTAGGGAGCATATTCCCGACGCAAAGACCGTATTTGTCCTGACAGATGAATGGACCGGCGAAACGTCCCTTCAGGATGAAGGCTTTGACGAAACTTATACCATTAGGGAATTAATTAAGTCTGAGGGGATCGGAGATCTGGCTTGGATTTTCCGTCATGACATCATGGAACTCGCCACGGCCGTGAAGCCGCTGGTTGCAAAAAATCTACTTGCAAGACCCGACACCGAATGGGTGATGTTCTTTGACCCTGACTGCGTGCTGTTCGATGATCTGTCCGACATTCAGGAAGCGATTTCAAACAAGTCCATTGTTGTCACACCGCACCAGACGGAAATGCGGCCCGACGACAAGTGGGTCTTTTACGAAAGAAACCCGCTCAAGGTTGGTACGTTTAATCTCGGCTATTTTGGTGTCAGCGCCACAGATACGGGAAAATGTTTTGCTGACTGGTGGTGGGAAAGGTTGAAATTTTATTGCACCGCCGACGTCGAAAATGGTCTGTTTACAGATCAAAAATGGGTAGAATTCGTCCCGAGCTATACCGACGACTATGCCGTGATGCGGCATGGGCGGCATAATTTCGCGCGCTGGAACTCATTTCAAAGAAAAATCGCTAGAGATACAGCTGGGAACATTCTTATCGATGGCGATCCGGCAGGATTCATCCATTTTTCAGGCTTCTACAAAATTGGGCAATACGTCCAGGGGCTGTATGATCGAAGTAGCGAGCCGTATGTCGATGACATCCATGTACTCGACGAACTGTCTACTTGGTACGCGAACCAAATCTACGCCGACCAAATTCGTCACGAACTGCTTATGCCCTGGTCATTCGGTCACTATTCGAACGGGGAACCGGTGCAACAAATGCATCGCTCACTCTTCCGTTCAGACACGTGCTTCACCGAAATCTACGGCGACCCATTTGATGTGGAATCCACACCGTCGTTTTATAATGATTGCGTTTGCATTTCCGAAGAGAGTTGAGGCCCGGCCGTCAGTCATCGAGCAGGGTTCAGCTTGGCGATCCCGATGGATGAGCAACTGAGAATGCCCGCGATATCCTCGAAGAAGTGTGACGAAAACTTGTGTTTGGCCACCAAGACATTGTGATATTCCTTAAACTGATAATCCGATCCGTTCCGATATTTCAAATTCGCCGTTACTTCGTGGACGGTCAAATCGGAATCGCGGATTTCGTAAAATGCGCCATAGCCCAGCGCTGACAAGGTATCCTGGAAGTCACCAAACTGTTTCGCACTCAGCACCTCACAGAGTATGAAGGGTAATTGTTCAGACAACATCTCGTGACCACCTTTGAAGACCTCAAGCTCGTGGTTTTCCACATCAATCTTGATGAGACCAATCTGGGGTCGGCGATTTTCCTTCCAGTACTCGTCTATTGTGGTCACAGAAACTTTTTCGACTTGTGCGCCTTTCTGACGAACCCGCTCCGGCAGGCTTTCGAGCGATGCTCCCGTCCAGAGCGCTTGGTTTACGTTCACATGTGCGTCCATGACCCCGGACTTCGAGGACATGCCGCACAGATTGATCCGTATGCTATTTTGAAGGCCTGAGATTCGGACGTTAACTGCAGCTCGCTCCTTCACGGCGGGAACAATGTCAAAATAGTGAACCTTGCATGCCGGATTGGATTTCGCGGCCGACAAAGCAAAGACACCTGTGTGCCCCCCAATATCAAGGACGTGGCCCGTTCGCCGAGCCAATTGGGCAAACAGGACCATCGATAAAGTTTCGTATGCGCCATCACCATAGAAAAAGAAAGTCTGAGCGACATTGTCGTCTCCATCACAATACATTGTGAATGGCGGGCATCCCGGAATGCGAACGTCAACCGGACCCGTATAGTGATGGTCCTCTCGCAGCTGCCGGAATGTCGGAATGTGCCCCTTGACGCTCGACTGGCGGAAGCCTGGCTTCAGCAGCGGTCGCGCAGCGAGCGCCGAAAGTTGTTTCTCGTCCATATTGTATTTCTTACCCTGTTTCGCCAAGGTCTGCTCCGTTGGGCGAGTACCCAGTCCGGGCGCAGAAGAGTTGGCCGGTTATCGCTGTTTCTTACCGCGGAAGCTTGTCTGGCCATCTACCGCCGCAAACTCCTCCGGCTCGATCGTCGAAAGGATCGCTTCGCTGCCCACCGGATCGGCAAAAGTGAATGCGATGTCAGGAAATTGTTCGCCTAATTTCGTGGCGCCGGGCAGGTCTCCAAGTCTCGAAACAAGCGCCTGCACGCCTGGGAACTGATCTGAACAATCGTCAAGTGCAACGACCCCTCCTGGATCCAAATTCTTCAACGTTTTGATGAGGTCCATCGTAACCGCCTGGAACGTATGGTCGCCGTCAAGATACGCAAACTGGAATCGTCGCGCCGCCGGCAGACAAAGCTCCTCAGAGGCGCCCTCGTAAAGTTCGACGTAGTCGTCGAGATACGGAAACCGCGACAATGTCTTGTCAAAATAGGCACGCAAAATACTCGGGCGCGGAACATCCAGATAATGTTGCCAACACGTCCCGATCCGCGCGGCCATATCTCTGATGACTGGATAGTTGACATAGTTGTCGTCTATTTCATCGGCAAAAAGATCGACACAAAGGAGCTTCCCCTTTGCGCCGATTTGCATCATCGCGGTAGCGATCAAAATGGATGAGCGACCCATATAGCTGCCAATTTCGATTGCATTGTCTGGCTTCTTCCACAGAACCAGATCGGACAAGAAAGCAAGGACCATTGGCGAAGTAAACCCTGGCACTCCATTCTCGATTTGCTTTGTAATCCGGCGAAAATCACCACTCATAAACACTTGATCCTAAGTCATTGCCCCTAAGCAAAGGCACCTCATCCATCTAAGAAAAGTGCCGAGCACTCACCTAAATTCAAACTTCCTCACGCGTCCGGAACTCCGCGTCAACATACGCGGAAGAATATTCACGATCGGGTCACAACCGCGGAGCTTCAGCTTCGAATACCGCATAACCTTAACCTATCTTGCTTACATGGGACTGGCAAGAAACGAAGGCGTCATGCACCTTCGTTCATTGCGTTCCGCGCTTGCATTTCACGTTCCCGCATATGGGTCAAAAATGGCTGAAATTATGTGAGTGTTGCTCTGCGATGTGCGGCGCTTGATATTCGAGGCATGTGAGTTGGGCATCCGTAGATCGTGGAATGACTGTTTGCGCCTCCCCTGCTCACACCCCGACCTAGCAAACCCATCGGGACTGGTCCGCAAATCCTGCCAACATCAGCAATTCGGTCGCAGCGGCCGCAAACAGCTAAAATCATGCGGGAGGATCAGCCGGGTGTAGTCCGGTCCGAAGCACCGCCCATCTAGTGCTTTCGCGCCGTTCAGCTAATCGGATTCTCCTCAATGAAAGGCCGAATTCGAAACGATGTCCTTCAAATGCTCATATGGCAGTCGTATATGAAAGTTACACTGAGTGAAGTAACTTGAGATCCAATCGTTTGAAGATGTTGACCACGAGACGACACTGCGTCGCATAAGCTCGGTGGCCAATCGCTGGCCTCATCAGTTCTCGGCCGATATTCGGCATCGAATTGGCTACAGCTCTGCTCGGTCGCATTCTGATCATCGGTCATTTGAGCGATCTGATGAATCGATGTCTCCACCTCCATAGCAAGAAACTTAAGGTAGCTTTCCCTCCGCGTCCGGGAGCGGAGCGACGTTGAGGAAAGTGTGCTTGCGCTTTGGCGCATTACTTGAAATTGGCGATTTCTGCCAAAACCGTCGCCCGTATCTCTTCAGCAGCCTCAGGTAGGGTTCCTATGCGCAGGATACCCTGTTCGATTTTCCTGAGTTGCGCCGGCGTGGGTGTACCCCATCTTTCAGCGTTTCGCAGAGTAACGTTGGATGTGTTGAACAGCTGCTGCATCAGGCTGAAAAGCATCAGTCGGATATTTGTATCCAACCTTTGCATATTCACATGCCTAACAAATTCAATCATATCCGGTCCGACTGAGACATTGAGCTGGCCTTCGGTGTTCTCGGGGTCCCGGATTCCCGTCGCGTTGAGGTAGTTCAGAAGCGGGATCCGCCATCCATTCTCTTCAAGAACTACTTCCTCGACATGGGATGCTCCAAAACCTTGGATCAGATCGATCTTGAGCCGCTCCCAGTTGGCCAGTCGCTTCACGATGGGAAATTCGATATGTTCCTCGAACGGCGCGATCGTTCCCGGAAATGAAATGACCCCTTCGTTCCACAGACTTTTGAGCCACTTGCGCTTGTCGCGGTAGACAAGGAAGAGTTCAATGGGAATGTCCCCGAATAGGTCTCGAATTTTTGCAAGGTTCTCAGCCGGAAAACTATAAAAGTGGTTGGACAGCCCCTCGGTTGACAAGAGCAGGGTGGGCGCGTCTGCACTCGCTATATCTGCGGTAACGGGTTCAGTTGCCCCGTGTGGGCGACTGAACCCGTTACCGCAGCCAAGACGTCGAGTACAAATACGCCACCTGATGAGACGCCACCTCGTCGGAATTCATCACGCGCCAAGCCTCAGCGCAATTTATCGGATCCCTAAACAGACGGCGCAAACCCCTGAGCGGTCAAAAACGTCCTATACTTCGTCCGATTTTCTTCTCGTCGCTGGTAATATTGATCAAGATCGGCCTTCCGGAACATGGCCTCAACGGACGAGGAATTCAGGCGGAGTTGATCCGCGGAAATGGATGGTATGGCTGCAAACTCGGCCATTTCCCGGGTTCGGCTATCGTGGTGGACCAACATAGCAGGAACTCCGGAATTCAGCGCCATGATAGTACCGTGCAGTCGGGTGCCGAGCACATAATCGTACGCATCCAGCGAGTTCGACCACGCACCGACATCGTAATAGACCTTGCCGTGTTCCTGCCAATATTTGACTAGGGAATCCCAGTCGCGAGCATCATAGATTTCCCGGAGTAGGCCACGCATTCGATCGTCGATATCCTCGGCCACTGTAAAGCCCGCAAGCAACGCCATCTCTTCCGGTTCCGACTGATAGAGGATGTCCAACTGTTTAGAGCATGCGAAACGAAACAGCTGCCGGTTTACAGAATCCGTCCGCGCGAACGGTACGTAGGTCGCCGAGTAGCGGGTCGAGTGGATCAGGCCGCGGTCAACACGAATGCGAGGCTTGGAAGGCGGCGGTGAGAAGCGGCGGAAATCATGATAAAGTGACGGGCAGCCGGTAACAGTCACGTTCCGCACACCCAAGCTGTTCAGTATCTGTTTTGAGTATTCGCCACGCGCGGATATCGAAATAGATCGCTCCGCCACAGCCTTGACCAGTCGCGCGGTCCCTTCAGGAATATTGATTGCTCCTGAATAGCCGATATCCTGAGCGCCAAGGCCAATCAGTACAACAGGAATTGTGAGGCGCTCGACTAGTCCCGCCATATGCCCAAAATCGACAGTTGGACTCAACCAGTTGGCAGCCGGGATGACCAGCGCATTCAGCCGTTCGTTCAACTTGTCCGGATCAAAATCGAAACTAACCCTTTCTTTCGGACCTTCGATCTGATTCCATACGGCATTGGTGAATAGCAGGTTGCCTGTGTTTTTTCCGACCACGTGATACAGTCGTTCAAACGAGCCTTGCGACCTCACCTCTATGCTCGGCAAAATTGAAAGGATTCCAGTTCTTGGCATTCAACACCTCTACGCGCCCGTCAGTTCCGGTCGGACCGGTAACGGAAACCGGACAGCTTGTCTTCCCGTCAATTCAGTGCCCTAGCGAACCGGTCGCAGCTGCATGACAGCCAAATTCAGTTTCCATCAAGCTGGCCATTGCGACATCTGTGAAGGCCCGGTCGTCTTTCGTTCCGATTTCAAGTGGTTTCGTGATCACCTGCTATGCCCTGTGTGCAACTCTGTACCTAGGGAACGCGCCTTGATGCGCGTCATTGACATGTACATGCCGAACTACTGCAGGAAGAAAATACATGAATCTTCGCCCGGAGGCAGAGGCGTTTCAGTGAAGCTCGGACGCAATTGTCCTGGCTATTCCTATTCGCACTATTTCCCCGATGTTCCGGTCGGGAAGGTCCATCGCCAACGCGGCGAATTGTGCGAATCTCTCGAGGCGCTAACATTCGCGGACAAGAAGTTCGACCTGTTCATCACGCAGGACGTGATGGAGCATGTTTTCGACCCTGCGGCAGCCTTCCGCGAGATTGCGCGCGTCCTGAAGCCTGGTGGCATGCACATACTGACTGTGCCCCTTGTCAACAAGTGCAAACCAAGCAGACAGCGTGCTGCGCGGGACGCCGACGGAAATATCCAGCATATAGCTGAGCCCACCTATCACGGCAATCCGATAGACGATCGGGGCTCTCTCGTCACGATGGACTGGGGCTATGATATTGTTGAATTTGTCCGGAACGAAAGTGGACTGTCGACGCATATGGTCGCAATTGACGAGATTGAACGCGGGATTCGGGCTGAGTACATTGAAGTCCTTGTTTGCCTGAAGCCTTGAAGTTGTAGCGGTGGTGCGGAATGGGCTTCCCTATAGATGTCGCGCAGGTTACCGACTATCCCGGGGTGTGAAGAATCGAGTGAGGTCCATGTCCAGAACCGTCAGAGTTACCCAGACGGTCGGTTTCAATCCCCTGATTGCTCTGACCGACCTGTTCGATGGCGCCCGCCGGGTTCACCTCTGGCTGGCCTTCGCCTCGGACGAGATTCAGCAACGCTACCGGCGCAGCAAGCTGGGGCTAGCTTGGATTGTCATTTCATACTTGGTCTTCGTTGGCTCTATTTCCTTGTTTTTTGGAAACTTTTCTAACCTCGAGCATCAGCATTTCACCGTTTACGTAGCGATCAACTTCGCCATCTTCATCTTCCTCTTGGGAAACATTACGGATGGGTGTGCCGTGTTCCGGGTTGCCCGCACCTGGATCAGCAGTGTCCCGCTGCCGCACTCCATCCACATCTACAAAAGCATTGCCCGGTCATTGTTCGTTTTCGCCATTAACATGGCCGTCGCGATGGTGATCTTCTTCCTGTACGGATACAGACTAACACCCCTTGCTTGGGAGGCGATCCCAGCCTTTCTTCTGTTGTTGATAGATGCAGTGTTCGTACAGATGATCCTAGGTTATATTACGGCCCGCTTCCGGGATATTGAACACTTGGTTCAATCCATCACCCGTATCCTGTTCTTCACCACTCCGGTCCTGTGGGTCCGGGAAGAGCACTCGACCCCGGGCCTCCGGAGCATGGTTGCAGAACTGAACCCAATGACACATGCACTGGAAATCTTCTCGTCCCCCATCCTCGGCCAACATGCGGATCCTCGTAGTTGGTTGGTCATGTTGTGCCTATCGGTAGCCCTATTTCTGATCGCGCTTGTGGTGGGCGGATTCGCGCATCGCCGGCTGCCGTACTGGTTGTAAAATCCGTGAACATTAGTCTGGTCCAAAAGGGCAAAATCAGTCACCAGTATCCGACCGTTGCAGCGGACGATGAAGGCGTGTTCCTGCATGCAGAGCATATCGGCGTTACGTTTGAGGTGCGCGGGAATGTTCGCGAACAGGGCCTGTCAGAGCAAGACGAGCGCCTGTTGTGGGACAAGCGCAAGCGGCTGCGTGGCGTGCGGGCACTTTCAGATATCTCGTTTGAACTGAAAACCGGTGACAGGCTTGCGATTCTCGGCCGAAATGGGTCGGGTAAGACTACGCTGCTTCAGATCCTGGCAGGTATCCTTTCGCCATCTGAGGGCAAGCTGATTTCCTGTGGCCGCATTACCAGCCTGATCAACATCAATATCGGTCTCCAGCCCGAAGCTTCAGGCCATCGTAATATCACGCTCCGCGGCCTGGTGTCAGGATATTCCCCAAAGGAGATCGAGGAAAAGCGAGCGGAAATCGCGGAATTTTCCGGACTCGGCGATTTCCTCAATATGCCCATGGAATCCTATTCTGCGGGCATGAGAATGCGCCTGACCTTTGCTATCGCGACGTCATTCAATCCGGAAATCCTTATCTTGGACGAATGGCTTAGTGCCGGCGATGTGGCATTCAAGAAAAAGGCCACCGAGCGGATGCAGGAATTTGTTTCCAAGGCGGGTATTCTAGTCCTAGCGTCGCATAGCCGCCAGCTCATCCTTGAAAACTGCGCGACAGGCATCTGGCTGGACGGCGGGGAAATTCGAGCCTCTGGCCCCGTCAAGGATGTCCTAGAAGCTTATGAGGACAGTATGGTTCCAGCTTCCACCCTGGATCCGACCGCAACCACCTGAACAGGGCAACAGCCCTATAACCTTTCCGCAAGACGGTCGAGATAGCGGGCAGCGCGCCGGCGCATGTCTTCGCTGACGTCAGCCAGCTCAGACACGAATATCTGCATACGGCGGATTTCGTCCCACTCGGCCTGTGTGAAACGTAAGATTGTCACGCTCCCTGCGTGCCGACGGTGATAGTTCAGCGGTCGGGGATCGTAGGCGAATTTCCCTTCACCAGCCATCCGTGCATAGACGCACCAATCACCCGCCACGCGATAGTCACGGATTTCGTCCATGTGCTCGTTGAGAACGAACTGCAACGCGTCGTGCCGGAATAACACACCGCTTGCATTTGGAAGTGTGTTCTTCACCGACAGCCCATCGGCGAGTTCGTCGGCCCCTTCCGCCACGAACGGCCGGCGCCAGCGTTTCGGGTCGACATCTACGACGTAATCGAGGTAACTCGCCGAAAGTATCTCACCTTCCGCGCTCACTTGGTTCGACTGAGTATAAGACACCACTACTTCCGGATCCTCGAACGAGGCTGCAGCGGCTTTCAAGAAGTCGCGCGCGGCCCAATCGTCCGCCTCGGCGATCCAGATGATATCGCCTTCGGCGAGGTCCACGCCCTTTTTCCATTGGGCAAACACCGAACCGGAATTTTGCTTGCTCTCGACGAACTGACAACGGACGGAACAATTGTGTAGCAGCTTTCGGGCAACCTCCACACTGTCATCGGAAGATGCGTCGTCCAAGAAAATGATCTCCCACACCGGTAGGGACTGATTCAGGATCGAGGCGATCCGCTGGGGTAGGTGACGGGCATAATTGTAACTCGGCACGATCACCGAAATTTTTGGCACCGGCTCATCCAGAAGGCGTAACATATCGCCGACAAAGCTACGGAAGCCGAACCGGCTACGTGCGATATCCAGCCCACGCAACGCTACCTGGTGCAACCTGCCCGGATCGTCCAACAAGCGCATCAATGCCAGGGTGAACCCTTGTGGATCCGCATCCGGCAACACGGTGACTGCCCCGTCTCCGGCAAGGTCCGCCACGCCACCCGTGCTCGCCACCATGAACACCGGCGTGCCAGCGTCCAACGCTTCGATGGCGGTCGAGGGATACGGGTCTTCCCTTGATGTCAGGGCGAAGGCACTCGCCGCCGCATAGAAACGGCTGGTATCATTTCGGAACCCGACCAGATGAACGTTGTCGGCCGCCGCGCCGCCTTCTGACAGGATACACTGGCAGGCTGCCTCCATGTCCGGCGCAAGCGCACCTACCCAGACGAAATGAAGCGTCGAATCCATAGACGATGCCGCGAGAGCCCAGCGGCAAAATATGTCAACACCTTTGCGCCGGTCGCCATAACCAACCCCAACGACAAAGCGCGCGCCCTTCATCACGCCCAACTCGTCGCTCAAATTGACGCTCGCCAGCGCTTTCTCATCAAGCGAGATCACACCGTCGCGCTTGTACAGCCCTTGCGGCTGGACCACCGGATGCGCCCAGTCATGGCCCAACACTTCCTTCGCTGTGCGGTCCCGCACCGTCTCCGAGGCAAACACAACATGTTTCGCATGTGTGTCGAGTGCCCGAAGCCCAACATCCAACTGCATCAGGGCAACGAGTTCGGGTAACTCGTGCACAAGGCCGATACAATTGATATCCGATTCGGCGAGATATGGCGCGATCCATCCCGAGGCGGAGGAATTGACGATGGCGCTTGTGTAACCATCGGATGCCAACTCACGGATCATCGCTCGCAAATCCTTCTCGTCTGTCCGACCGGGTATGACGTTGATCAGCGGGCCATAGATCCTAAACCGATCTTCGAGCGCGCCCTCTCCACCAGCGATCGTCGCAACGTCGTACCCGAACACGCCATGCAGGGTGGAGATGAAATTGAGTGACAGATACTGCGCCCCATGGCGATGCAGATCATGCACTACCACGATAATCTTGCGGCGCGCATGAACACTTCCCCCGGGCGTATCGTGCACCAGCGCTTCGGGTTCGATACGCGCTGCATCGGCATCGGACTGCAACCCCCGTCGGGTTGCATCCAGCCAGGCATAGCCGTGCGTCAGGTCCGGTTCTATATGAGCCCCCTCCGCCCATTCGTTCCATGAATTGATGAAGACAAGACGCTCCGACGGGTCGTCGAACCGCGCCTCGACATCCTGCGCCGCGTTCCGCAGCCATTTCGCATACCGGTCCGGATCCGTGTTGACGAACACCGTGCCTCGGTTCATCCTACGGGCTGTATTATCCCAGCGCGGCGTCACACCCCGGAACAGAGTACTGGTCGCTTCTCCATAGGACTCGGTCTGCTTCGGCAGGACGCTCCAGTCATAGATCTTGCACTGAAAATTGTCTGCCACCGGATGGACCAAACCCGCTTCCGGCTCCAGCCCCATGTTGTTTGGCGGGAATTCCGTCGCTGCATCGAAGTCGAATTCCGTCGGGTCGGTCGTATCGAAGGATTGCGTGCAGACGAGGTAGATCTCGCCTATGCCGTTTTCGCGGCACCAGTCTCGCCAGCGTCCGGCTGTTGCCTTTGCATCAGGAAGCAGGCCCGGCCGGTAGACCATGACCAGCGGGCGGTCTTTCACGCGCAGATATTTCGAATTGCTGAGGTAGCGGACGAGATAGGAAATGAAGGCGATATCGTCTTCCGGGGTGTGCTGCTGGCCGATCAGCACTTCCTGTTCGCGTCCGTCCCAAGTCCGGCTCCACGATTCGTTCGCCCAACAGAGGCAAAACGGGAAATCGATCTCCTCATCCTCCGCATAGGCTTCGATCGGCGCCTGGAGCAGGCGCTTGCCGGCGAACCAGTAGAAATAAAAGCAAAAGCCTTCGAGGCCATACTGCTTGGCCAGCGCAGCCTGCCGTCGGAGCACGTGCGGCTGTTCGACAAGGTCATAGTATCCAAGCTCTCCTGGTCGGATCGGCTGGTCATGCCCTTCGAACTGGGGCTTGGCCCGCCGCACATTTGTCCACTCGGTGAACCCATCGCCCCACCAAGCATCATTTTCTGGAATCGGATGGAATTGGGGGAGGTAAAAAGCGATGGCCCGGGCCAGCAGCGAAGCAGGTCGCGGCAACCCCGACAGTTCGGCATGGGCTGGTCGACATCCTTCAGCAGGGCTGCGCAATGGCTGCCGAAGGCGCGCTTCAGCCAGCCGCACCTCGTTCGTTTTCCAGTTCCGGTATGTGGCGCTCCAGCTGACTAGGAAAGGCAGGCTCCGAAACACGAACCCCGCAATCCGGTCTTTCGAGCCAGAGGGAAACGGCATCCGCCGCCATACTACTCTTAGTGCCACCGATACGTTCCGGCGAAGTGAGTGGATCACCCCCTCGGCTGATCCATCAGGCTTTTTCACGTCACAACTCTCGTCTAGATTTCCAGCCCTTCCTTCCATTATCTCTGACTGGTTGCAACCAACCATTTCACATGAGCATTTGAACGCAGATCACAGGAATGATAGGTCAGCAGCATGAAAACCGGGTGCTTCACGATCTGTTCGCGCAACTACCTCGCCTATGCGCTGACGCTTCGCGACAGCTTGAAGAGGATAGAGCCTGACCTTGACCTGAAAATCTTCCTAGCAGACGAGCCCATTGCAGGGATGGCCCCTAAAGACGTTGAAATCATACAAATTTCAGATATGCGCGCCGCCGAAGTGCACGATATGGCGTTCCGCTATACAGTTATCGAATTCAATACCGCGGTGAAGCCTTTCTGCTTTGAATACATGTTCGATCAGGCTGGCTACGACTCCGTTATCTATCTGGATCCGGACATCCGCCTATTCGCTCCGATGCAGCAGGTTCACGACGCCCTCGCGGGCGGCGCCTCCTGCGTGCTGACGCCTCATATCCAGCTGCCCCTTACGGAAGATGACACGCTTCTGGAGCTCGACATCATGCGGTCGGGCACCTTCAATCTCGGGTTCGCGGCCTTCGCCAACATACCTGAGGCACGCACTTTCCTCAAATGGTGGAAGAACAAACTACGCACGAACTGCCGAGTGGACCTTCAGAACGGCCTCTTCGTCGACCAGCGATTCGTCGATTTCGCACCCAGCTTTCTAGAACACCTTTCAGTCCTACGCGACCCGGGTTACAATGTCGCGTATTGGAACCTAGCCAACCGCCCCGTTCAGAAAACGGCCTCCGGCTGGACCGCAGCGGGCAAACCGCTCGTTTTTTTTCACTTCAGCGGCGTCACGCCGAGTGCGCCGGACGTATTCTCGAAGCACCAGTCCCGTTTCGACATGACCAATGTCGGTGATGCGGCGGACCTTGTCCGCGACTATTTGGACTGTCTGGCCGCGAACGGTCAGGCGATCTGGTCGACAATCCCCTATGCCTATGGCAGTTTTGCGACCGGGGATCCGATTGTCGACCCGATGCGCCAAGGACCGCCATCAGATCCGGCCGACCCTTTCGCTGCGCCAAACCATACCTTCTGGAATGCGCCCAGCAAGCGCGTGGACCAGACGCCGGGCGCACGCATCACACGGCTGATGCAGGCGATCCACGCGGCCCGGCCGGACCTTCAGGAGGCATTCCCGCTATCGAACGCCACCGGGCGACGTGACTTTCATGCCTGGTTCGTTGCGTATGGTGCCCGTGAATACCGGGCCAGCGACGCCGATCTTGCCGCTGCCCTATCGGAATCTACCACCCGAACACAGACCATCGCCCGCCATTTCGCTCGCCTCCGTCTCGGCTTTTCGAGAGCTCGCGGCCGGCAGGCCAAAACTTAGACGGCCCACGCTCCCACCGCGAAGGAATCAGAAATGCGCAGTTTCCAGTGGCTCCATTTTACATTAATGCTCTCCCGGAATGAAGTCGCTGGCCAAGGGTCACCCTCCCAATTCGCTGGACACATTTCGAGGTACGAATGCCGAATCACGAAGCCGGTGGCGAAAACATGCGACATCGTAGCTTCCACGTGTGCTGCGTTGTCGATCAAGGTCCCCAGTACTTCGCCAAAACTGTGCGCTGGGCATTTGCGCCCGGCATCATCTGGCGGCGGAGCAGTATTGTCTGATCGTGTACATTGTCGGAAACGGCCCGGAAGACCTGATCGCTTGGCTCGGCAGGCAGGACATCGAAGTGCGCTGCACGTTGCGCCCGGTTCCCGAATCTCCGGTCTGCAACGTCATTGCCCCGTTCGTCGATGCGCATGAAGCAGATTGGGTAATGTCGACGAGTACGGATCTGTTGTTTCTCCGGGAACCTTCGGATCTTTTCAAGTCTCTCCGGTTCCGGGCCGTTGCAAACAACTATGGTCAACCTCCTGTCGAAGTGTTCATATACGTTCTGGCTGAATCGAAGCTGGACCGGCCCTACCGGCCTGGTCTCTCCCTCTTGGGAGGTAGAATCGGTATGCGCGAAACGCATATCAACAACATATCAAGCGCCATCGTTGCTGCACCGGCCTCGCGATCACTGGAACTCGCGGACTGCTGGAGGAAATGGGCCCTCTGGCTGGCCGAAGATCCCGACTTGCTAGCAGGAGCGCCCGGCCTTGCCGGTCAGGTCGCCTTTGCGCTCACCATGGAAGAGATCGGGGAGGAAGTCGAGTTCCTGCCACACCAAGCAGCTGCCATCCTTCAATCGCTGACACAGATCGAAACGCCCTATGCCCTGCATCTAGCAGCCGGGCATGTGTCACGCGCAGCCAACCGCTTCAATCGCAACAAGACTCTGCGAAAATTCGGGCTTTGTGCCGGTACAGCCGACGCCATCGGTAGGTTGAATTTCTGCACTCTGGAAGCAGTTGACACGATCAAGACCCTGCCTTCCGCACAAAAAGCACTCGCCACACTCCTCAGTCCCAACCGGTTCGAGCAGCAGACACGCCCCGCTCAGGACAACGATCCGAAGTTCAGCAACCGCTCCTTCTGGGATAATCGGTATACGACGGATATCGAACTCGACTCTGGCGTCGGGTCACGCGGGCAGAACATGCGCTTGAAGCGAGCATTGATTTCGGAGTTCCTCGCAGAGGTGAAGCCCCAAAGCGTTCTCGATGTCGGGTGTGGAGACTTCGAAGTGCTATCGGGCATCGAACTCCCTACGGCGTATCACGGTCTCGATGTCTCGTCCGTCGTGGTCGAGCGCAACCGGAACATGTTCCCAGGAAAGGTCTTCGAAAACATCGACTTCGCAGCCCTTGACGATGTGGAAATCTTCACCGCTGATGTAGTGCTGAATTTCGAAGTGCTGATCCACCAGCATACGTATGACGATTATTTCCGGCTCCTTAGAAACATCGTAAATGCCGCGCGGAAAGGTGGCTTTGTTTCGGGCTATGTCCACGATCCACGACCGCTGTTGCACAGTGCCATCATCTCTCGGCACGAACCGCTCACTGAGACACTGGGGAAACTGGGCGCAAAAAACATTAAGATCCGGGCAAAGTCGCCTGACACCGATGCGATGTGATTCGTTTCGTTTGAACGCTGAAAACTAGGCAAGACCTCTCCTGGACAAACCCTCACAGCACAGGCGCGATCATGACCGTCAGATCGGTTGCGCGCGTTGTCCAGAGCGGCACGCAGCACGTGGAGGTTGCTGTCCGAGGTCGGAAGCGGCACCCAGGCAGGCGGGGCAATAGCCGTCGTGTTGCGCGAACCGTGGCTTCGCGAATTTCCTCCAAAAACCGATCCGCCCGCCGACAGGATGATGCTCGTCACCCCGTCTGAAGAAGTATCAAAAATGCCCCGCATCACGCCCTTCGACGGAGACACCGAACCGAGCAGGTTGGCGAGATAGCCGCTGATGTCCAGATCGACCACCTCCGAAACACTATCGCTCGTCGAATAAGGATCGTCGAGGCGCAAAACGTCACCACTGGTCCAACCCACGACATGCGCAACGTCTTTCACGCATTGGTCGGTTGTGGCAATGCTCTCGTTCACCCAAGTGACTTCTGATGGGATTTATTAGTATTCCGTATCCCGACAACAGCATTGTCCCGAATAATACCAACTATACCTCTTCGACCATTGCTGGGTTGAGAGTCAGAGTCGCACTGCTAACTCTGTTGAGCGTATCGGTGCGCGGCGTTCTGGGTCGCGACGCGTTGAAGCGCTATGTTTGGTGCACAAGAGAAGGAAAATTCTGCGCGACAGACAGGCCAATTTTGGCGCGTTCCGAAAATCCGCTCTGGAACGCTACAAGCGCCGAATTCCCCGCATTTTACTTCTTAATCACCTTACGTGCGTGGCCGCTGCCCGGCGACACATTATCATGCATCAGCAACTCGGCATCGGCTTTGACGGACAGATGATTGATATTGGCGGCAGCAGCGTTGATACTAAGACATACCACAGTCCAGCCTATAAGGCTGCGCCGTCATGCGGCTTAAACCGGTCGCGTACAACATCGAGCACGACCCAGCGGGCACAAGGCATCGATGAGTTTCACGTGTTTTCGTGCTTTGTTTGGCAACAGGTAAGGCGGTTCCAGGCGGGCAGATGAATCCATGGCGGAACTTCGGGCTATTCAGGCGCCCGCAATGTACGCCCGCTCCCTGTGCGGTCCCGTGCGTGCCGTCACATTTCCGGCTGGATTGGCCCGGCCTGCTCAACAGGCGTCGTTCAATCCTGCATGGCTTACTGTAAGAATGGCGTTTTGAACGCTGCAAAGGACTGCGCCTGCGCATCCTTGACCGATAGTGTTGCCGCACTCGTTGGCAGACCCCATTCGATGGCGAGCGTCGGATCGTTCCACACGACGGCGCCGTCACATTCCTTCGAATAATAATTGTCCACCTTGTAGGCGACCTCGGTGTCCGGCTCGCGCGTCACAAAGCCGTGCAGGAACCCGCGCGGCAAAAAGATCTGCACGCCATTTGTCGCGCTCAATTCGGCGCTCACCCACTTGCCATAGGTCGGCGAGCCACTGCGCACATCGACAACCACATCCAGGATCGCCCCGCGCAACACACGGACCAGTTTCGACTGCGCAAACGGGGGCGCCTGAAAGTGTAGGCCTCTCACCGTTCCAGTCGGGGCTGACAATGAGTGATTGTCCTGCACGAAGTCTGCTGTAATCCCGGCCGCCTTGAACTGTGCCGCATTGTAGGTTTCGCTGAAGAACCCGCGATCGTCACCAAATCGCGCGGGGGTGACAAGTTTGACATCGGGAATCGCAAGGGATTCTACTTTCAAAGACATCGGACTGATTCCTTCTGTATTTCAGTTGCCACCGCGCATTGCACAGGATCGCCCCACTGGCCAGACGTCATGCTGGCTCTTTGACAGGGCGGCGGGCTCGAAAGCATTTGAAACGTCATGAAATGCTTGCGCAGCTCCAGTCAGGCGGGCATACCATAAGCGGTGAACGGGACAGAACCATTCGAAAGTACGGTATTAGATTTGCCCATAGGAGCGTCCTTCAGAAGTGGAAAGTCGGCGGTAAGGCGGCTTATCCTGCCCCGGCCGCTCACGGCGGATGTTCTGACCAGCCCACAAGGCCAGATTGTGGTTGCTGGCATGTTCCGAACCGCCAACGGCATTGGCCGCGCCGCCCTGAGCTGTTATCGCGCCCTGCGCGCTGAAGGCCTCGATCCGATTGCTGTCGATCTGAGTGGCCTGTTCAATCAGGTTGATGTGGCCAGTCCGGTGCCGCTGCAGGAAATGCCCGCCGACAGAAATGGCACGCTTATTCTCTACGCAAACGCGCCTGAAACCGAGCGGGCCCTGATGGGGCTTGGCCTGCGCCGATGGCACAAGTGGCGCATCATTGGCGCCTGGGCCTGGGAATTGGCAACCACGCCGGCCGATTGGGCCCGCCAGACCTGCTACCTGTCAGAGATTTGGGCTCCCAGCCGGTTTGTACAGCAGACTTTCGAAAGCCAGTTTGCCCTGCCCGTCCACACAGTACCTCATTATCTGCCCGTTCACGCCCACACGAAAGCCTGGCCGACCCCTGCCAATCGTGGAGACACGACACTTCGCGTTCTGACGATTGCAGATGGTCGTTCGTCCTTTCACCGGAAAAACCTGCTCGCCACGATGCAGATGTTCTCGAAAGCCTTTCCAAACAATGAGCCGGTCCATCTGACTGTCAAATGCCGCAACCTGTCTCTCTACAAGTATTACGAATCTGCAGTCATGGCATACGCTGACAAGGACCCCCGGATCGACGTGATCGACCGCAGCTTTTCCGAGGAAGAACAGACGCACTTGCTGTGGAACAGCGACATCGTCGTCTCCTCGCACCGGGCAGAGGGATTTGGCATGCATCTCGCCGAGGCCATGGCCGCCGGACGCGCCACGATGGCGACTGGATGGTCCGGAAACCTCGAATTCATGACGGACCAGAATTCAGCGCTGTTACCTTACGTATTGAAGCTGGTGGATGACCCGTCCGGCATCTACAAGTCCATGCCCGATGCGCGCTGGGCAGACGTCAATATCGATGCCGGATCGCTCGCCCTGCGTGAACTGTATGATTCGCCCAGGAAACGCCACGTAGTGGCCACCACCGCCCGACGGGACGTCAGCGCCTCCCTGAGATCGCGCACCTATTCGGAAGCTCTTGGCATTATCGCTTAACACCCGGGCGAAATACCATGTAATCAGGCGTTACTTGCCGGCGGTCTACCGTGTCCTTATGTGCTGCGCCATTCGACACATTATACACGGAACCCGCCATGCCCTTGCCATTCATAGACCTGCAAGCCCAGCGCAAACGTATCGAGACCGAGATCAACGCGGCCATTCAGGGTGTGGTGGAAAGCGGGCGCTACGTTCTGGGCCCGGAAGTGACCGAACTGGAGAAACAGCTGGCTGCATGGTGCGGTGCCAGCCACGCCGTCAGCTGCGCCAACGGCACGGATGCCCTCGCGCTCGCCCTGATGGCCTGGGAACTTAAACCCGGCGACGCCGTGTTCTGCCCGAGCTTCACCTTTGTCGCCACGGCGCAGGTCGTGCCATGGCTCGGGGCCACGCCTGTCTTCGTGGACATTGATGCGGCTACATACAACATGGACCCTGCCTCCCTGCGGGCGGAGATTGCCTCGGTAAAGGCGTCCGGCACGCTCAACCCCAAAGCGGTGATCGCTGTTGACCTGTTCGGGCAACCGGCAAACTACCCTGAAATAAAAGCGATTTGTGACGAGTTCGACCTGAAACTGATTGCCGACACGGCCCAAGGCTATGGCTGCACGCTGAACGGCAAACATCCCTCCAACTGGGCTGATATCGCGACAACCAGCTTCTTTCCGGCCAAGCCGCTGGGGTGCTATGGCGATGGCGGGGCCATCATCACGAATGATGCGGCCCTGGCCGAACGCATTGAATCCCTTCGGGTTTACGGCAAGGTCACGCCGACCGACGCGGCGACCCGCAATTTCCATCACGACCCCAAATATCTCAGCCTGCGGGTGGGCATGAACTCGCGCCTCGACACGATCCAGGCCGCCATCCTGCTCGAAAAGCTCAAGATCTTCGCTGACGAGATCGATCGCAGGCAAGTGATTGCAAACCGCTATGCCGAGGGGCTTGGTGGGGCGATCAAAGGTGTTCCGGGGGTTATTGAGGGTGGCCGGTCGGTCTGGGCGCAATATGTCATCGAACATGACAACCGTGACGGCCTGCAGGCCCACCTCAACGCAAATGGCATTCCCAGCATGGTCTATTATCCGGTGCCGATCCACGAACAGGACTTCGCCCTGCGCTATGCCCCGGCCAAGGGACACCTCAAGGTCACCGAAGCGGCGAGCCAGCATGTCCTTGCCCTGCCCATGCATCCCTACCTAGAACCCTCTGACCAGGACCGCGTGATTGATGCGGTCCTTGGCTTCAACGGCTAGGCCAGCAATCTCCGAACGAAATTTTGCAGGCAGCGTGATCCTTGCTGCGTTGCCTTTGCCTGCGCGTCATGCTAACGCCGCATAAACATATAAAGGAACATTGATATGGCCCAGGACTACCACGTCGCCGACATCAAGCTGGCTGAATACGGCAACAAGGAAATCGCCATCGCAGAGACCGAGATGCCGGGCCTGATGGCAGCGCGCGAAGAGTTCGGTCCGACGCAGCCGCTCAAGGGCGCGCGCATCTGCGGCTCGCTGCACATGACCATCCAGACGGCTGTCCTGATCCAGACGCTCGAAGCCCTTGGCGCACAGGTGCGCTGGGTGTCGTGCAACATTTATTCGACGCAGGACCACGCCGCTGCTGCGATCGCCGCGAACGGCACGCCAGTCTTCGCCTACAAGGGCGAAACGCTGGAAGAATACTGGGACTATACCGACCGCATGTTCCAGTGGCCGGACGGCGAAGGCCCGAACCTGATCCTCGATGATGGCGGCGATGCCACCATGTACCTGATCCTCGGCGAGCGCGCCGAAACCGATCCTGCCTTCCTGGAAAAACCAGGCTCGGAAGAAGAGAAATTCCTGTTCGCGCAGATCAAGAAGCGCATGAAGGCCAGCCCCGGCTGGTTCGCCAGGACCAAGGCCGGTATCCGCGGCGTGTCCGAAGAAACGACGACCGGCGTCAACCGCCTGTACCAGTTGGAAAAGAAGGGCGAACTCCCCTTCCCGGCCATCAATGTCAACGACTCGGTCACCAAGTCCAAGTTCGACAACAAGTATGGTTGCAAGGAATCGCTCGTTGATGCGATCCGCCGCGGCACGGATGTGATGATGGCCGGCAAGAAAGCCTTCGTTGCCGGGTATGGCGACGTGGGCAAAGGCTCGGCTGCATCCCTCGCTGGCGCGGGCGCGCGCGTTTCAGTGTCCGAGATCGATCCGATCTGTGCCCTCCAGGCTGCGATGGACGGCTTTGATGTCCTGACCATGGAAGACGCCGCCCCGAAATTCGACATCTTCGTCACCGCGACCGGCAACAAGGATATCCTGACCGTCGACCATATGCGCGCGATGAAGGACATGGCCATCGTCTGCAACATTGGCCATTTCGACAATGAGATCCAGGTCGAGGGCCTGCGCAATTTCGAATGGACGAACATCAAGCCACAGGTCGACATGATCACTTTCCCGGATGGCAAGCGCATCCTGCTCCTGTCGGAAGGCCGCCTTGTGAACCTCGGCAATGCCACGGGCCACCCGAGCTTCGTCATGTCTGCCTCATTCACCAACCAGACACTTGCGCAGATCGAACTCCACCTGCGCGCCGACGAATACGAGAACAAGGTCTACACCCTTCCCAAGCATCTCGACGAGAAAGTGGCCCTGCTGCACCTTGAAAAGCTGGGCGCCCAGCTGACCACGCTGTCAGAAGGCCAGGCCGACTATATCGGCGTGACGACCGAAGGCCCGTTCAAGCCGGAACACTACCGCTACTAGGCGGCGCAAAGCGGCGAATGGTTCAGGAACACATCCTCACACTGGCCTGTCCTGATAGGGTCGGACTGGTCGCCACGCTGGCAAGGCTGATGGAGCGGCACGGCTGCTTCATCGCCTCGTCACGCACCTTTGGCGACCCGGATACCGGGCAGTTCTTTGCGCGTATTGTGTTCCAGTCCGAAGCGGGCGACGCCGTGCCTGAAGGCTTGCGGAGCGATCTTGAATCTGCTGCGGGCGACCTGAACGCAATGTGCGGCATCCACACGGCGAGCCAGCCTGTGAAGACACTGCTGCTGGTTTCCAAGTCAGATCATTGCGCCAACACGCTCCTCTACGGCGCACGCCGGGGCGAGCTGCCGATCGCGCCGGTTGGGATTGTGTCCAATCATACGACGCTCGAAGCCGGCTTCGCGCACTGGAACCTGCCCTTCTTTCATGTGCCCGTGACGGCGGACACGAAAGCAGATGCCGAACAGCGCCTGTTCGACCTGATTGATGAGACCGGCGCCGAACTGGTCGTGCTTGCCCGCTACATGCAGGTTCTGAGCAATGACGCCTGCACGCGCCTGTCTGGCCGCTGCATCAATATCCACCACTCCTTCCTGCCGAGCTTCAAGGGCGCCCAGCCCTACCATCAGGCCCATACGCGCGGCGTGAAGGTGATCGGTGCGTCTGCCCATTACGTGACGCCCGATCTCGATGAAGGCCCGATCATCACGCAGGCCACGGAGGCCATCGATCACACGTTCAGCCCGGCTGACATGATCGAACTGGGCCGCCATCTTGAAGGCACCGCGCTGCTGCGCGCCGTCAAGGCCCATGCAGAGCACAGAATTTTTATCAATGCTGGCAAGACGGTTGTCTTTGCCCGATAGTCCCGACCGCACCGCTTCTGAGGAAACGACACCATGAAGATGAACGATTTTGAATTTACCAGCGAGAGCGTCGCCGAGGGCCACCCGGACAAGGTCTCCGACCAGATTTCCGATGCCATTGTCGACCTGTTCCTGACGAAAGACCCGACGGCCAAGGTCGCTGTTGAAACCCTCACCACGACCAACCGTGTGGTTCTGGCCGGCGAAGTGCGAACGAACAATGGCGCCGTCGTCACCCATGACGAGATGATCCAGACCGCACGCGATGTGGTGAAGAAGATCGGCTACGAACAGGACGGTTTCCATTGGGAAAAGCTGGACGTCAACTGCTATGTCCACGGACAGTCCGCCGAGATCGCGCAGGGCGTCGAGGAAGGCCAGGGTCTGTTCACTGAGGAAGGCGCAGGCGACCAGGGCATCATGTTCGGCTATGCCGCCGACGAGACGCCCGAACTGATGCCCGCCACGCTCGTCTACTCCCACCAGATCCTGCAGAAGATGGCCGAACTGCGCCATTCGGGTGAGCGTCCGGAATTCGAACCTGACGCCAAGAGCCAGGTGACCCTGCGCTATGTCGATGAAAAGCCGGTCGGCGTGAACGCCATTGTTGTCTCGACCCAGCACAAGGCCTCAGCGACGCTGGAAGAACTGCGCGAACTCGTTCGCCCGATCGTGCAGGGCGTACTGCCCGAGGGCTGGTTCCCGCCTGAAGACAAGTTCTACGTCAACCCGACCGGAAAGTTCGTCATCGGCGGTCCCGACGGCGATGCCGGCCTTACAGGCCGCAAGATCATCGTCGACACCTATGGCGGCGCTGCGCCCCATGGCGGCGGCGCGTTCTCGGGCAAGGATCCGTCCAAGGTCGACCGGTCTGCTGCCTATGCAACCCGGTATCTCGCCAAGAACGTCGTCGCGTCCGGACTCGCCAAGCGTTGCACGATCCAGGTGTCGTACGCCATCGGCGTGTCGCAGCCCCTGTCGGTCTATGTCGACACGCACGGCACAGGCCTTGCCGATGAGGCCCGCATCGCGAAGACCCTGCGCGAGCTGTTCGACCTGTCGCCCAAGGGCATCCGTACGCACCTGAAGCTGAACAACCCGATCTATGCCGGCACGGCGGCCTATGGCCATTTCGGCCGCACGCCGGGCAAGGGTGGCACATTCACCTGGGAACAGACCGACCTTGTCGACGAACTCAAACGCCTGATCAACTAGCCTGGCGCCCGGCGCTTCGGCGCCGGGCCGTCACATCGCGATCGTGATCTGGTCGATGCGGGCGCGCTCCTCGCCGCCGCAGACAATGCTGATCGTCTCACGCTTCGCCTTTCCGGCGGATTCGCGATAGCCCGCATGTCCGGGTACAGCCGGTCCGCCCGGCGACAGTTCGAGCGTGAGCAGGCCGGGTGTGCCGCTGGGCACCGGCGTCAACAGCCAGGGCCGGTCATCATCAAGCGAGAGCGCCACGATCATCTTGTGATCGCCCGAACCAATTCTTGGCATCTGGTCCACCCAGGCTGTGGCGCGCGTCACCGCCGGGCAGTCTGAAACAGGCTGCTGGGGCGACAGCATATTGCTCCACAGGGTGCAGCCACCCATCGGGGCCAGCATCAGCGACAGGAGCCCCGCGCGCCTTACCATTTCGTGCCCACAGCGAACCAGGCGACGCTTTCATCCTCTGAACCACTGATATGGTTCGGCGATGTCGACAGCGCGGCCGAGGCTTCGCCCGTCCAGTCGCCGAACAGCCTGAACCTGTAGCGGGTTTCATAATCAATCTGGCGGCCGCTCGGCGTCAGGCCCGCTTCGATATCGGACTGCACGATGGCCCCCCTGTCATCGATACCGGTCGGCGCGAGAAAGCGGATCGTGCCGGTTTCGGCCCGGCGCGGCTGCGCGATGACCAGGCTTAGCGCGCCCGGCCCTGCCGGATGGGCGGCCCCGAGCGACCAGCGGCTGGTCCAGATATCGCGGCTGTCGACGCCCGGCAGGTCGACGCTCGCCATTTCCATGCCCGAAGACAGGGTCAGGCGTCCGAACGGGTTCCATTCGCCCTCCAGTGAATAGGCTGTCATGGCGGTCTGGTCGGTTTCGCCGAAACGGTCCTGCAGGCTGCCGCCCAGCGCGGTCTGTGTGTCCGAAGCCGACGAGATGCCGGCCTGGACGGACCAGAACCGGGCGTCGCGGCCTAGGCTGACGCCTGTCAGCGAGCGCGTCTCCTCGGTGGCGGTAAACAGGTCCATTGTCAGGCCGAACGCGGTCTCGTGGCTGACGCGGGCCCA
>NZ_LADU01000040.1 GCF_000961795.1 Hyphomonas sp. BRH_c22 | reverse complement strand
GCTGTCACCGCTGCTGAGCCAGCGGACGTGGTCAGAAACTTCCTCGGCGAAGTCGGTCTCGAAAACATCACGGATGCCGAACAGGACGTTGTTGAAGCTTCCCTCACGCGCTTGCGGCAGAGGGAGGATGCGGAATGAGACCGGTTCGACTCACACTCCAGGCCTTCGGTCCCTATGCGAACAGGGAGGTCATCGATTTCCGCAATGCCGTGGAAGCGGGCCTTTTCGGCATCTACGGCCAGACCGGTTCGGGCAAATCGACAATCTTCAGTGGAATGACCTTCGCGTTGTTCGGCGAGGCGTCGAAGTCGGAACAGGATCGCACCTCCCTTCGTTCAGACCATGCCGCCGCTGACGTCGCGACCGAAGTCGAGTTTGTCTTCGACGTGGGCGAGCGGCGCTTCGTGGTGGTTCGCCAGCCGGATCAGATGCGCCCGAAACAGCGCGGCGAAGGTGAAACCAAGAGCGCGCATGAAGCCCATCTGTTCGACGCAACCGGGCTCGCCCTCGATGAGATCACAGCTAACAAACGCGGCAAAATCATTGCGGAAAAGAAGGTCCGCGATGTCGATGCTGCCGTTTCGGAGCTTCTCGGTTACGGCGCTGAACAGTTCCGGCAAATCGTGCTGCTGCCGCAAGGCCGGTTCGAGAAGTTCCTGTCCGCCAAAACCAATGAACGCGTGACGATCCTGCGGGACCTGTTCGACGTCTCGCTCTATCAGGCCCTAATGGCTGACCTGAAGGACAAGGCCGCTGAAGCCGAACGGCAGGTGCGCGAAGAACGGGCGGTCTGCGCCGCGCGGCTCAATGCCGAAGGGTTCGAAAGCACGGACGCCCTACTCGACGGCATAAACGCAGCCCAAACTGCGGTTGAGGAGCGATCGGTCGTCGAAGCGGGAGCAAAGCAAAAGGCTCAGGCAGCGGAGACCGCGTTTCGGTCTGCCGAAGCGGTTGAGGCCAAGTTCGTGGCATCGGCACAGGCGCAGGCGAAGCTCTCCATCCTGATGGGTCGTAAGGCGGAATTCGCCGCCATCGCCGACCGGATGAAACAGGCGGCGCGCGCCCGGCTGATTGTAGATGTGGAAGAGCAAGTCGTCACCGCGCGGGAAGACGTAAAGGACGCCGAAATTAAGCTCGCCGAAGCCACACAAGCGCAGAGCGAGGCCCAACAAAAAGTCAAAGACGCCACCGAGGCCCTGGTAAGAGAAGAGGCCAGAGCGCCTGAGATGGAAACCGCGCGCAGACGCAAGGATGATCTTGAGCGATTTGCCGGGGTTCTTGAGGCAGCGTCAGCCAGCGCCGAAGCCGTGGAGGCGGCGCTCGAAGAGCAGCGGATAGCCCACGCAACCTCCGAGAAAAGCAAAGAGCGGCTCGACCAATTGCGCAGTACTCGCGCAGAGCGCGCCACCGCACTCAAGTCAGCCCGGAGCGCTGAGAGCGCACGCGGCGAGCTTATGAAAGCGCAAACGTATCTCCTGACCCAGAAGAAAGCCGCCGAAGACTACGGTAAAGCAGAAGCGGCGGCCCGGTCGGCGAAAGCGGCGTTTGAAAAAGAAAGCGCAGCCTCAGCCAAGGCGCTAGAACATGAAACCGAGGCGCGCGCCGCCTATGCAGCGGCGGAGCAAGCCCTGGCCGCCGCGCAAGCTCTGCATCTCGCAACCAAGCTGGAAAACGATGCGCCCTGTCCTGTGTGCGGATCGATCGACCATCCGAAACCCGCCACGGGCGATATCGAGAATGCGGGACGCGATCTGGCCTTCCGCGAAGCCCGCGACCGGTTTGAAAAGGCTGCACGCGCGGCCCGCGAGGCCATTGAAAAGCTAGCCGGGCTGAAAGCCACGTTGGAAGCCCGTGAGGAAACCCTTTCATCACTGGAACAGCCGACAGATACGCTCGCGGCAATTGTCGAGAACGTCAGACAGACTGACGCTGACCTCGGAGCACTGGGCCCTGTCGTCAACCTCGATGAAGCCGAGGCGGCGATCGAAGCGCTCGACAAGCAGATTGAAACCCAAGAAACCGAGACCGAACGCCTCCGCAGTGAGGCGGATAAATGCCGGAACGTTGCGACCGAAGCCAGAGCCGCCCGCGATGGAAAACTCGAGGCGGTCCCCGAAGCGCTCCGCACAGAGGGTGCACTTGCGTCTGCCAAGGAGGAGACGACGCGTGTACTCACCACGCTAGTCGATGCGAAAGACAGGGCCGAAGCTGTGCTCAAGGTGGCCCGCGAGACCGTCCTCTCTGCCGATGCCACGCGCAAGGGTGCTGAAGAGTCGGTTGCAGCCTGCAAAGTCCGCCTCGAAAAAGCTGAAGCGACGTTCCGCACGCGTCTGTCTGAGCAAGAGCTCACGGAGGAAGTATACCAGTCTCTTAAACCCGCCATACCGACGATCGACTCAGACAGTGAATCTGTCAGGACGTACGAGACTGAGTTGAACGAGGCCCAGGGTGCCGCAAACGCTGCGGCCTCGGCGATTGGCGATCTGACGCGCCCGAATCTTCCTGTGTTGAAGGAAGCTCATGAAAACGCCCTAGCCGCCCTGACCAAAGCAACGGAAGTGGCCTGCCCCTCAGCAGTGGTCCACCAGATTTGTTAGCCCGGCGGTTTCAAGGTAGCAGCGTTCATGCTGCCACCTCCCCATAGTAAGGCGGCATGAACGCTGCGGGCAAGATGGCTTTTGGGGCGGGTGGCTTGTAGCCGAGAGATGAGTGCGGCCGGGCGGTGTTGTAGTGCTGCCGCCACGCTTCGATCAGGATCTTTGCTTCGCGCAGATCGAAGAAGATTTCCCTCGCCAGCAACTCGTCGCGCAGCTTGCTGTTGAAGCTTTCGCAGTAGCCGTTTTCCCATGGGCTGCCAGGCTCGATGTAAAGCGTCTTCACGCCGATGCGTTCGAGCCATTCGCGCAGAGCTGTAGCAATGAACTCTGGTCCGTAGCACATTCAGAACTTGAGCAGGTCATGGCCGCCTGCGGCGCATTCCGCAAGCAGGCAGGTGGCCATGACCGGGCCGCAGAACCTCTTACAGTGGTTATTCCAACCACCACCGAAGAGGAGCAGACCAGCCATGGCCAGGATTCATTCTATCGCACAGGATGCTGTGCTCGTCGCAATCGACATTTCCAAGAAGCGCAATGATGTTCTGATACAGGTGCCCGGGTCGCCCCGACGGCGGCGTCTTGTTGTGCTCAACCAGCGCGCTGAGCACGACCGCTTTATTCAACGGCTGAAGGCTTTCGACCGACCGGTTGTCACAGGATTTGAAGCGACCGGTAATTATCATCGGGCACTGGCCTGGAGACTGGTTGACGCCGGCATCGAGACACGCCTGATCTCTTCCATGGCACTCGCCCGCCAGCGCGAGGCGATCCACAATGGATGGGACAAGAATGATCCGAAGGATGCCCAGGTTATCCTGCATATGCTGGCGACAGGTCTCAGCCAGGTCTACCAGGATCCCTTGGCCGCCGGCCTCGCAGATATCCAGGAGCTCTCGAAGACGCATGAAGCCGTATCGAGAGCAAGGACGCAGACCATTCACCGGATCCTGACGCACTATCTGCCACTCTATTTTCCCGAGATCGAGAAGTTCCTGGGAAGCTCCAGGCGCGATTGGTTCTTCGCTCTGCTCGAGATGTTCCCGACGCCCGCATCGATCTCGGCCTTGTCACCCGAAGCCTTCTCTGCGGCCGTCTGGGACATTATTGGCAAGAAGACCTCAAAAGCCAGGTTGATTGCGGACATCTATGAAACTGCAAAAGAATCAATCGGGTTGCCAGTTCCGCTCGACAGCAGGGCCATCGCGATGTTCCGTATGGTTCTGGCGGAGGCGCGCAGCCTGAACCGTCAGCGCAATGCAATTGAAGCGGAAGCTGAAGCCCTCCTGGGCGGAACCCCCGACTTCGAGGCACTCAAGCAAATCCCAGGCATAGGCCCGATCATCGCCCTGACCATTCTCGCTGAAGCCGGCGACCTGCGACGGTTCGGTCATCATCGCCAGTTCCTCAAATTCTGCGGCCTGGATCTCTCAACACATCAATCAGGCACTTTCCGGGGACAGACGAAGCTTTCGAAGTACGGCAATGCCAGGCTGCGCCGGGCGCTCTGGATGGCCGGCCTGGTCGCCATCCGCCAGAGGGAGAACAGTTTCAGGGACAAATACACGCGCTACATCGCAAGAGATCCGGACAATGCCGATCTCAAGCGTAAGGCGCTCACAGCGGTTACCGCAAAGATGGCGCGCACAGCACATGCCGTCATCAAGAGCGGGAAAGCTTACCGGCCTTTCTATGAAGGGCCGGTGCCGGGCGGGAGAACCTCTCTCTGATGGGGCCGTTGAGGCGCCGGATCTTCCGAGCGACCTCGTAGATAATGTTCGGGTCTTCCGCTCGGATCGGCATCCCGTGTTAAGGACGGTAAGGACCAGCGAAATCAACGCGCATGGATCCTGTGTTTGCTATGGCTGCGAGCTCTTCCATTGCGGCGGAAGCCCACCCGGTAATTGACTTCAATACCCGTATCTGGAAACTACGGGACGAGGCTTTGCGCCCGGAACTTGCCTGCGCATCCGAATGTAGGACGTTGTCGGATCGTATGTGCTCGGGTGCCCCGTGACGAACGAACAGCTCGCCCAGCGTGTCAAGGACATCCCTGGAGGAGAGCTTGCGCTCGACCCTGATGGCGAGGCACTCGCGTGTGTACTCGTCGATCACGCACAGCATAAGCAACACCCTTCCATCGTGGGTGCGGTCCTGCACGAAGTCATAGGACCAGACATGGCCTTTGTGCGCCGGCCTCAGCCGCACGCAAGAGCCGTCATTCAGCCAGAGACGGCCGCGTTTTGGTTGTTTCATCGGTACTTTCAGCCCCTCTCGCCTCCAGATTCGGTAAACCCGCTTCTCGTTCACATGCCAGCCGTCGTCCCTGAGCAGAGCCGTGATCCGCCGGTAACCGTACCGGCCAAACCGCTCGGCAAGGCGAGTGATCGCCGTTGTCACGGCGTCTTCATCGTCTCGCCGGATGTGCGGCTTACGCTGGGTCGAACGATGCTGGCCGATCACGCGGCACGCCCGGCGCTCAGTCACGCCAAGCTCTTCCACCACATGATCGACCGCAGCGCGCTTGCGGGAGGGGCTCAGAACTTTCCCTGAGCAACCTCCTTGAGGATCTGGTTATCAAGCGTGAGGTCGGAGACGGCCCGGCGCAGACGCTGGTTCTCCTTCTCAAGGTCCTTCATGCGCTTCGCCTGGTCGACCTGAAGGCCGCCATACTCCTTGCGCCATCGATAGTAACTTTGCTCGGTCACACCAACGGCACGCGCAGCAGCTGCAGCCGTCTCCCCGCGGGCAAGGCGAACCTCCACCTCCCGCAGCTTCGCAATAATCTCTTCAGGCTTGGCTCTCTTGCCCATATCTCAACTCCATAATCGGAGCCGGGACTAACTCAAATACTGGACCACTTTCCGGGAAGCAGACCAGGCCACCATCAGGCGCAGCGCAACATCAAAAATTTATCTCAAGCGCCGCGTTCCAGCGTCTTTGACCGGAGCTCTTGGAACCAGATCGGTTCGTCAACTGCGCCGCCACGAACGTGCGTCCAGATCTCGCCGATTATGGCCACGGTGAGGGTTGCTGCATCTCGGGTCTTTTCGCCGTCGATAAGATAAACATGCCGAAGCTTGTCGAGCCCTCCGTACCGTTCAGGCTGGCTAAAAGGGGACGCATGGACGAGTGAATCGCGAAAGGGCTTAACGCGCTCAAGATAGCCACGGACCAGTTTATCATCCTCGGTCCACAAAGAAATGCCGGTAAGAATCTCGGGATACTGCAATAGCTTGTCGCGGAAGGAGCCATCGTGCACGAGCTTTTGCTTGTTATTCGACAACGACTGATACCGATGGTCCGCCCGCTGAAACTCCCAAGCTAGGCCATTCAAGAATGACTCGAGGAGGTTGAAGCAGGCAAGAATTCCAGCGCGGGCGACATACTCCCTTTTCCTGATGATTGGCGCGATTTGGTCCCGTTCTAGGGTTGCGCGCCGATGATTTGAGCTTTGATAAGGCTTCAAGAGCTTATCACACTCAGACAGCGCATTTAGTGATTCAATAATGTCCTTGCTGAAAAAATCCTCCGGGAACTTGAACTGAAGCCCCCAAAGCGAAATGCACACTGTGGCATGCAGTGGATGTCCACGAAGAACTTTTGGTTTGAATTCAGCGTATCGTTCTTGAAACTCTGCAAGCGGCAATTCTAAACCTAGCGTGTTGAGCACATCATCATACAAACGCTCGAGCACTCGATCATCATAGCGAAGAAAGTTGTTTCTACAGAAATTCTCAATTTCAGGTCCTAATCGATTTCGGACGTCTATTTTTCCTGACTTGAGGTGCCGCCTTGGTAAAGAATCAAGGTCTTCCGCAACTACGGAAATGTAATCGGCCCAGTCCAATAATTCTCCAAGCATGAGGCGTCCCACAGCCGCCGCTTTGTTGGCCCTTCGAATTAGAGCGACTTCCTTTTCTCGCCCGCTCATTTCTCGCCCTAATCTAATCGCAGCCACCATCGTAAACGACAATCAGCAACACGTGAACTCTTTTGCCCGTCTCTTTCTCGATCTCTTTCAGAGCGGAATAGCGCCGCCGTCCGGCGACGACGCCATAGTGATCGCCTTCCTTGCGGACCAGCAAAGTCTGGCGAATGCCGCTCTCGCGGATGGATGGCAATATGTCGGACACGTCCGGCTTCTTGCGGCTATGGCGCATGTTGAGTTTTGAAATCCGAAGCTCGGACAGAGGGATGGTTTTGAGAATGGGCTGGGCCATGATCTGGCTCCTTCTTGATTGAATGGCTTGTGGATTGGGGGCGCGCCGTCAGGC
>NZ_LADU01000007.1 GCF_000961795.1 Hyphomonas sp. BRH_c22 | reverse complement strand
GTCGCCAGATGCGGTAAACCCGCTTCTCGTTCACATGCCAGCCATCATTTCTGAGGAGCGCCGTGATCCGGCGATAGCCATACCGGCCGAACTGTTCGGCCAGGCGGATAATCGCCGATGTCAGGGCGTCCTCATCGTCTCGCCGTATGGGCTGCTTGCGCTGGGTCGAACGGTGCTGGCCGATCACACGGCAAGCCCGGCGCTCAGTCACGCCAAGCTCTTCCACCACATGATCGACCGCAGCGCGCTTGCGGGAGGGGCTCAGAACTTTCCCTGAGCAACCTCCTTGAGGATCTGGTTATCAAGCGTGAGGTCGGAGACGGCCCGGCGCAGACGCTGGTTCTCCTTCTCAAGGTCCTTCATGCGCTTCGCCTGGTCGACCTGAAGGCCGCCATACTCCTTGCGCCATCGATAGTAACTTTGCTCGGTCACACCAACGGCACGCGCAGCAGCTGCAGCCGTCTCCCCGCGGGCAAGGCGAACCTCCACCTCCCGCAGCTTCGCAATAATCTCTTCAGGCTTGGCTCTCTTGCCCATATCTCAACTCCATAATCGGAGCCGGGACTAACTCAAATACTGGACCACTTTCCGGGAAGCAGACCAAACACATGCTCATCCCGCAGGGCGCGCGCCTGATCGGACGCTACCAGTCGGACGTCTCGTTCGGCCAGGACCGGGCGCTGGTCTCCTGGGACCGGATCATTTTTCCAGACGGAGCGTCGATCACCATTTCCGCGCCCGGTGCAGACGCGCAGGGCCAGGCGGGGCTCTCAGATCGCACGGACCATCACTGGGATCGCGTATTCGTCGCGGCTGGCCTTGCGACAATCCTCGGCGTCGGCGCCGAACTCGGTGCGGACGGCGACGGTGATATCGAACGCGCCATCCGCCGCGGCACGACTGACACGGTCAACCAGGCCGGCCAGCGCGTTGTCGAACGCAATCTCGGTATCCAGCCAACGATCAGGGTCCGCCCCGGCTGGCCGGTTCGCGTCGTCGTCACGCGTGACTTGATTCTCAGACCGCTTTGAACAGGAGCCACCCATGTCCCTTCGTCTCGACAGGCTTCCGGACCGCACGCCCGTGCGCATGACCATCTCGGTCGACCCTGACCTCGCCACAGCGCTCACCGATTACGCAGAAATCTACCGCCAGACCTATGGCGCGGAAAAAAAGCCCGAAACGCTGATCCCCGCCATGCTTGAAATGTTCCTGGGATCAGATCCCGGGTTCAGACGGGCGCGCCGCGCCCTCCACACACAGGCCAGCAAAGGAGACTAGACCCATGGCACAGATCGGCACGTTCACCGTAAAGAATGGCACCTATACCGGCACCATCCGGACCATGACCATCAATGTCAAAGCCCAGCTCGTCCCCAACAAGGACAAGGGCAGCGATGGCGCACCGCATTTCCGGCTCTATGCCGGCGGCGCCGAGCTCGGCGCGGCATGGCGTCAGGATTCCAAAGATGGCGAGACACCGTATCTCGCCGTCAGGCTCGACGATCCGAGTTTTGCCGCGCCTGTGCGCGCCGCCTTCTTCGAGAATGAGAACGAAGGCACCGGCGTCCTGGTCTGGAACCGGCCGAAGGCGGGCTGAAACCCATGGCGGCAGGATCCGGCTCACTGGACTGGTTCGGCAGGGACGATGGCGCGCCATACGCGCGCCTGTCCTGCTGCCTGCGGAGGACTTTTCCATGAGCCGGATTGACGCTGACCGCCTCGAGCGAGCGATCACAAAGGTTGCGCGTCTGATCGATCGGGCTGGCGATGACTTCTGGCCGATACTCGAAAGGCTCGAAGCTGAACGTGATGACCTGGTTTCCAGGCAGGCAAGGCTCGCGCGTTACCTGTCTGAGGGCAGGGGGACGCGCAAGCCTGACGCGCGGCACTGGACACATATCGGCAAGCAAAGTGACTGGCAGGAAGGCAGGGATTGGCGATAGACGCACTCGCATATGATGGCGAGTGTCATCAACCGCATGCCACTTTTTAATGATCGCAATAGAAGCCTGTCTCTGACGGCAAACAAGCGATGAGTTTCGAGTAGCCAATCGGCCCATATCTGCTGCCACTTGGGCTACAGTAGCTGGAGGAACGGCGCTCAAGTACGGATATCCAATGACTGCAGGCTGGTGGTCCCGGCAGTCTGGTTGGTCCGGTAGACGCTTTGCGCACAAGGTCATCCCGTCATCAGCGAACAAACCCCAGGGTTAACGTCGACCGGTCCTGAATGGGTCACAACATGCGCCGCGATGCGATTGGTTCACAACTCATGGATGTACGCTACAAATCACATGAGTTGGAAGTGATGGTAGGGGCGCAGAAACAGGCTTACCTGCAGTCTCAGATTTCTGCCGATCGCGACGGCTGCCGTATTCCGCTTGCAGTCATAAGCAAGCCGTGCCTGATACCGCAGAAATTCGCCAATTCCAGCCACAGACGCTAGCTGGCGAACGTCCGCAGTAAGTAGTCCTGGGGACGCTTGACCAACATTTTCCTTTCCGACAACCGCGAGGATCAGGTGCGCGCTAAGGTCTTCGCCAAGGCGCTGATCGGGCAGGGTTTCGCCTCGTTGATAGGATTAGAGTCGCCTTAGGGAGGCTTTGTGGAAGCCCAATCCCCATTCTCTCCGCGACACCCCGCGTCGAAGACTTATTGCCCTCTGGTCGAAAGAATGCGGGCACATTACGGTTGCGGTAAAATTGATCGGAAAACATTCGTGCCTGAACTCAAAACCGCTATCTCCAGACTCAAGGAGCATCCTTTCACACTCATCGGCCTAGCCGATAGGGAGAAGTTTCACACCGGTCTGCTTGCGCACGCATTGAGGTGCTCGATTGATCGTGATCGCGGTTCGGCAATTGATATCGTGTCAGAGTTATGGGGAGACCACATCGCGGCCAGCCAGTTACAGCGTGCTCAGAAAATCGAGGTTTTTGTCGAGGAAGGTTCGGTAGACCTAGGCATCAGAGTGGACGGTGACGTGGCGTACTTTGCTGAAATGAAACTGAAAACAGGGCTCGCAGACCATCAGCTCAAAAAGTACAAACACAAACATCCCGATGCTTGTGGCGTCGTGTTGGGTTTGTTTTCCGAGGAAACGGGCCACGAGGACATCGCTTCTCGTAAGTTCCCCGATATTATCTCTAGCTCATTCAAAATGCCGCCAATCTCAGATGAGTTGGACGAGGCGAAACAAGATTCGCTCATATTACTCCGTATGTGGAAAGACTATCTTTCGGCTTTAGCCAATGTTTCCGGACAATTTGAGAAAGCGGGTCTCGGACCTATAGAGGGCGCGGAGCGCCTGAAGGAAGATCTGCGAACTTTGAAGTTGAAGGGTGTATTCGAAGCTTTCCGGTATCGTCTGATATTAGCAGAAGTGCAAAAGAGGAATTGCCCGGGTTCCGCCGAAATATTTAACACGCACGGCAACGCCGGGATTCACTTCAAATTTGACAGGGATATGCCATTTGGACTGCAGTGGCAGGCAGGAGCGCTCAAGCTGTTCGTCGAGGACCCCCGATTTAAGAATGGCGTTTCATCCGACTTGCGCGATGCTCGCCTCGAACAATTGGCTGAAAAATATGTTAGTCATTTTGGGCTGGCTAAAAGAATCTTGCTTGGTCGCCCCGGAAAGTTTCGGTCGGTAACAGTTGACCGCTGGAGTATTTTCGAACCGTGTAAAGAACGAATTGAAAAGATTGTCGACGGTTTGGTCTATCTTGGCGCGTTATAGAAGCAACAAGAATGCCCCTCGATGCGAACTGCCAATGCTGCATGTATGGTGAGAAGTCATCATCAAGGTGACGGCTTCTATAATCAACACCGAGGGCATTCAGCCCCCGGATGGTAAATTCCCTTGGTGTTCGAGCGAAAGGCCGATTGGTGAGGAGCAGGGTCGGAATAAAGGCGTGAGAGGCCCTGTTCAACCTATGCGCTCCACCGACTGGTCAGTTCGTTTGCGAACCAGCACTCCTGAGTCACATGTAACCGTCGAGAGTTCAGGGCAGATCCGGATGTCGAGCTCCGTCAGCTGGTTCCCGTCGCACCGAAGAACGGTCAAGGATGGCGTACTCGAAAGGTCCAGCCCAGTCAGCTGGTTCTCGTCGCACCAGAGAACGGTCAGGGATGGCACGCTCGAAAGGTCAAGCTCCGTTAAATTGTTCCTGGAACACCGGAGCTCAGTCAGGGATGGCACGCTCGAAAGGTCCAGCTCTGACAGCTGGTTCTCGTAGCAATCGAGGCTGGCCAGCTTCGGCATGTTTGAGATGTCGAGCTCTCGAAAACCCATACTCGTGAGTTTCAAACGGATTATTGTACCGTCGACGACGCTTTCGGCAGAATCGTCACCCTCGTAAAAATCGCGGAGCGCCAATGATGTGAACTCCTCAAACGTCCATCTTTCATCATTGGAATCTAGATGCTCCAGCCAGGCATGCAGCTGACGATAGTCCTGGTCATGAAGCTCGTATTCCCCAACCCGCCAGAGCTTGCCGGAATGACTCTTCAACGAGGGAAGTGCATCAATGGTGGTTCTCGAAACGAGGTGGTTTCCGGACCGACGCGCTAGCCGTCTTGCGTTCTTTCCCTCTGGCTTGCCGTCTTGCTCTGACACGCGAGATCTACCTCTGAATCTATCGATCACTTTCATAAAGGCGCAGTCTAAAAAGCGAAAGGCATGAGAGGCAAAATCATAAAGACCTTCAATAAATCCGCATCTTGCGATACGTCCAGTCATGAAGCGGATGCTGGCGATGAAAAGCCATGCTATGACGCATTCGAAGGATTTCAGGCTGTCTTTTGCAATTCTGCGGCAGCGCCCGAGCCAGGCGAGCGTGCGTTTGACCGCCCGCCACCTTGGCAGGCATCTCAAGGCACTTGGCCTCTTCGGACCTCCGGATGATTTGGCGGGGCCATGTTCCCATCTTCCCGAGCGCGCAGTTTGACGCCGGCATATCCGCTATCGGCGAAGATGTAGCCCAGCCTGGGCAAACGATGGTGAGCTTAGGCGAGAATGGTCGGCGGGCCATCGCAGTCCTGGCCGTCGCCTGCTCCATGATCAATCAAGCAGGCCTCACCAGTCCGCTGGGCCGCAAATTGCGTTATCCCCATTTGTGGCGCCGCGCCCAATTGAGCGGTGTGCGGACGAATAGGACTGCATCATGAGGAAACCTTAGGTGTCGCTCGTGTATTGATGAGGTTCAATTGCGACGTTCTTTGAGCGTTCTTGCGGGGATCGGGTTTGAAAGTCGCGAGGAACGCTCGCCACTATGTTCCCAACCCATTGATATATCTCATGAACATCGCTTGTCTGCGCTGTCCAACGGTCTTCATTGAGTATACGCCGTCTCGTCTTTCGCCATCGCGTTCGGCCCGAAGAAAAATCTCCTGGCCTCAGCATAAGCCGTCGGAGATTTTCATGCATCCCACCACGCCACCCGCTCAGTGGCTCCTCGCACTGGCCAGCTTCATGAGGTTCAGCATAGCCGGCCCAGGCATTGGTGGCATGCCCAACCAAAGCAAACTCAGGCAGGCTACCACTTGCGATGGCGTAACCTTCGAGGCGACCGCCCCCGCCAAATTTTTTACCGGACGAGTTCCCTCCAAATCCGTGGTCCTGTAGCACGACACAGAAAGGCGGAACAGATTCATCGCGCCGGGCGTAAAGCGTTTCAAATGCGTCGAATCCATCCCACCCGAGAAACAGTACTGCGAACACGTCGGCACCATGCACATTGTCCTTGTGTGGTTTTCGCCCGAATAAGACCAACATTGCGTATGGAGTAACGGGTGTGAACATCAGATAGCCCGGGCCGGTGGGTGTTGAGCATCCAGCGGCAGTCAGATCGCCTTCAGACAGAAGGATTTCCGATACTGCTTCGTAATTTCGGAATGGTTCGTCCCGCAATACCTTGCGGAGTTCGTGCAGGCTCAGTCCACTGTCGCAGTAGATGAAGCAGTGCGCAGCGTGTGCCCGGTTGAAAAGCGAGACAGGGCTGCCATCGGTGCCTGATCCTGGATAGAAGACAGTCCGCGATCTTAGGAGGGCGCTCAGCATGTCAGGTCGGCCAGCCATTTTGCCCGACGCGCATTGCCTTAGCCAGTCGGGCTGTTCCTCATGGAACCGTTGCAGATACGTGTCGGTTTCCATGCGTTGACCCTTTGAGTTTCGGCTTTAGTCTCCATCTCTTGCGCAATGGAAAATTTTTGCAAGTCAGAGGCCCCGGCAGGCGCTTACTCGGATTACTGGTCTCACTCGAATACTGGATTCTGAAGGTGCGGAGGTGAATGAATGAGGCTGGATAAAATGCGCTTGAATGCGCCGAGGGGACAACAGGTTATCTACCTTGAGCAAACCCGCGCGCCATGGGGTGGAACAGATCCGAGAGGGCTGCTTGAGCCTGGAGCGCGCTATACTGTGAATCGAACAATTGTGGGTCGGTCGCTGAGTTTCGTCGAGTTGGCAGAACATCCTGACGATCAGTTCAACTCGGTGATGTTTGAGGAATCCTCCCCAATCCTGCCGGCAGTGCAGACCGTCGAGGAGATATACAATGCGAACTTGTTGAGCGAGCGTATCAAAACGGATTATCCTGAATCCAGAGATCGTTGACCGGCTGCGCAGTCGTATTCGTCAAGTACATCGGTATGATGGTATCATATCAATTGTCATTCGTTCACGATCACCGGCGTTTGCCCATAAATAGGGTAACCAACCCATTTTTAAGCGGCTTGTTTCCTCGACTTCGCGCGGCGATGCTTGCAAACCCATCCCGGATTGAACTGATGGAACTATTCATGACCTGAGCCTCTACATTCCCTCAATTATTTCGCGAGTCGAGCCTGTCCATGGTCCATGGTTTGGCGTGTGGCGAGCGCGTCAGGAACTGAGCTCCGCACAAGATTTCACGCGTTGTGCGATGGAGCTCCAAATGTGCCAGTGTGATCATTCTTGTATCGGTCAGAATACTGCCGGCACCTTTTGTCCCGATCCAGCATGCGAATCCCGGTAGCCTGAGCCTTTCATCGGAGTCGGAATGGATCATGACCGCCCCCTACCGCTTCACGCCGCAGCACATGCTTACAGGCGGTGACAACCTGCCGGCCGAAAGCGCCGCTGCGCAGATGGAGGCAACCGGCGACTACAAGGTTTTGCGGCGCCTGACCCCGCCGCAGCCGTATGCGTGCACTAGTCCCAACGGCCAGCAGGCAGCGTTTCTGGATGTTGAAACGACCGGCCTGGACGATGATGATGAAATCATCGAACTGGCCATTGTCCCCTTTCAATACTCATTGGATGGGGTGATCTGCGGTATCGGCGAGGTCTTCGATCAGTTCAACGAACCCACCCGTCCTATCAGAGAAGAGATAACCCGGCTCACGGGGATCACGCCCGAAATGGTCAGGGGCCAGGCGATAGACAAGAACAAGGTGCGATCGATCCTGTCCGGCTCCGACCTCATCATCGCCCATAACGCAGGTTTTGATCGCCCCAAATGTGAGGCCCTCATGGAGGAGTTCGAGGCCAAGCCATGGGCGTGCTCGCTCAATGACATTGACTGGCGAACTGAAGGTCACGAAAGCGCAAAGCTGTCATATCTGGCCATGGAGTACGGCTTTTTCTTTTCAGGCCACCGCGCCGATATCGATTGCCATGCGGGCATCAAGCTCCTGACCATGCCGCTGGCGTCTACTGGCCAACGCGCGCTGTCCTGCCTGCTCACCTCCGCCCGCAAGCCTGGCTGGCGCGTCTTTGCTGTGGACGCGGACTACGCCTCCAAGGACACACTCAAGAAGCGCGGCTACCGCTGGGCGCCGGCCGAAGCCCTGCCGCATCCCAAATGCTGGTGGAATGATATTGATGATGACGCGCTGGAGGACGAGATGACGTTCCTCGAAACAGAAGTCTACAAGCGCCCCACCAGGCCGCCAGTTTACAAGATTGACGCTTACAACCGCTATTCTCGCCGGATTGGTTGATACTGAAGTATCCAGTCACGCGCTAAAAAAGCTGGCTTGGCCCAATGTCGGACTTTTCGCCCCAAGGCGCGGTAAGCCTCGTCAGACGGTTTCTGTTTCTTTCGGAGCCGACACGCGACGCGTCGTGGTCGTCACCTTTGGCTTTGGTAGGACCCGGAAGCGGGACTGACACCAAGCAAAGTCAACGCCGACGTCTAGCAAAGCGTCTGACCGTCCACATGGGCAGGCAAACTCCATGACTGCACAGACCCGATATGTCTCTCCCGCGACGAGAGGCACAGGTTCGCCGGTCACATGGTTCGGTGCCGCATTTATGCAGAGCACCAGATCACCAGAACCAACATCGTAACTCATAAGTTCATTTTACCACAAAGAGCGCGGTTGGCCCACAAACAGGACCGTGCAGGGTTCAAAGATCGATTTTGCCCGGAGTTGCACTTCGCCCGGAAATTGGCTGCGCAGCAGATGCGGCAATCAAAGTTCACGGACATCCAGGCGATGTGCAGTTTGAGACCTCCGAACTCTCCCGCTCACGAACGATCCTCGCGCCTCGGCATGACATTGCTCTCCCTGATCAAAGCGCGATACCCTCAACCAGCTTTGCAAGATGCGCCAGCGAAGCGCCTTTTCCATAACGCTCCCGGTCGAGACGGTGACCGAACAGGTCGCGCCTGATGCGATCATCAATGCCTGCTTCGATCATGCGGTCCTCGAAGGCATGGCGGAGTGAATAGAAGGAATGCTCCGGCGTTTCCAGGAGCCCGTTCTCCTTCAGGTACTTGTTCACCGTGCCGCTCAGCGACGCGCTGTCGCGATAGCGCGGGAAGCCATTGGGAAACTCCCTGAACGCCTCAAGCGACACGCCTGCGAGCGGTATGACCCTGCGTGAGTGGCGGGTCTTCAGCTGCCGGTCGATCGGCTCGATGGAGATGTGGGGGATATCATGACCCAGGTGGATCGTGCCTGTGGTGAGGCCAGCTCCTTCGGACGGGCGGTAACCGGTATTGACCATTCCGAGCAGCAGGCCGCGGGCCTCATCATTGAGGCCGCTGAGGGCGCCGGGCGCCAACAGGCGTTTCCGGATCCAGTCCACGCTGAAGGGCGGCCGCGTGCTTTTTTCGCCTTCGCGAAAGGAAAGTTCGCCAAGCGGCAGGTCAAGTCCCAGCCGCTTCATGTTGTTCACGGTTTTCAGGACATCGCCGAGATGGATGAGGTCCTTGTTGGCCGAGTTGGGCGTTACTTCCGCCGCCTCGATACGTTCCAGCCAGAACTGACGAAAATCGAGCATGTCGTCCCGTGTGATGGCATCGATCGGCTTGTTGCCGACCACTTCGACAAAGTTGCGGACGGCCTTGATCCTGGGATTCTTCCATCGGCGGACCTGGTGCTCGCTCTTGCCCACCACTTTCTCCCGCGCCAGTGTCCAGTAGATGTCGAGGGCGGCTTCGACGGTAATCCTGGGTTTCTGCACCGTTCCAAGCAGGGCAGAGGCCTCGAACGTGTCCGGCACGCCCCGGACGTCCCGGATCGCTTCCACGCGCTGGAGGAGCGCCTCGACGGGCAGGCGCGAGACAAGGTCGATATCGAGGTATCGAAAGCCCCGGATGCGGGCGAGTTCCTGCGCGGCCTCGTAGCGTTTTTCTGCCGCGGCGGTATCGCCGGCAAGGCGTGCCTCCCAGGCTTCGATCAACTGGCTCCAGACCCGGTCAGCCTTGCTGCGGGCGACCGTCTCGGAATCGGTGTGCAGGCTGACCCAGATCGTGCCCCGGGGTTCAACGCTCCGATAGCGGCGCGGGACCCGTCGTCTGAGCTGGTAACAGTTGCTGCGCTTGAAGATCGACACAGATTTCCTCCGTCATTGCGCGGAAAATGTGCAGTAAATTGAGCAGCCCAACAAGTCTGAATGTATGCAACTGGGCGCAACAGCGCGCAAAAAAACCATTGTATTCTGGGAGTTATGAGGTTTCCAGTCGAGGGAAAGTGGCGGAGAGGAAGGGATTCGAACCCTCGATACGCGTTAACGTATACGCCCTTAGCAGGGGCGCGCCTTCAGCCGCTCGGCCACCTCTCCAGCGCAAGCTAGTCGTCTAGTGAAACCGGAGCCGCACCGCAAGCCCCGGTCGCCATCTAACGCATGTTTCCTAGACGTTGAACCGGAAGTGCAGGACATCGCCGTCCTGGACAATGTATTCCTTGCCCTCGGCCCGCATCTTGCCGGCTTCCTTGGCGCCGGCTTCCCCGCCCGACGCGACAAAGTCGGCAAAGGCGATGGTTTCGGCGCGAATGAACCCCTTTTCGAAGTCGCCATGGATAACACCGGCGGCCTTCGGCGCGGTCCAGCCACGCCGTATGGTCCAGGCGCGGGCCTCTTTCGGCCCGACCGTGAAGTAGGTCTGCAGGTCGAGCAGGTCGTAGCCAGCGTGAATGAGCCGCGTCAG